>NZ_JBZAYE010000158.1:0-13699 GCF_058244205.1 Variovorax sp. 20P10.2.4 | reverse complement strand
CGACGTGCCGCTGCGGCATGCGCCCGACTACTCGGTGGCCGAGATCGGCTACCTGTGCCTCGAGACCGGCGTGATCCACCTGTCGGACCTGGTGGTGCGCCGCACCCTGCTGGCGATCCGCGGCCAGGTCACCGACGCCGCGCTGGCCGAGATCGCCGGCATCGCGGCCGAGGCCCTGGGCTGGGACGCGCAGCGCCAGCGCGAGGAGCTCCATGCCTGCGCCACCGCGCTGCGCGAACGCCACGGCGTGCGCCTGCAGACCGCCGCCCCGGCCGCGGATTCCCCTTTGGATGCATCATTGATGGCCTCGAAGCCCGTCCTCACGTGAACAGCCCGACCTTGACCGCGCCCGCCCTCGACCGGAATTCCGAATCGCCCCTGTGGGCCCAGTTTCGCGACGCCGTCCGCCTGCAGATCCTGCAGGGCGAACTGCCGATCGGCGCCAAGCTGCCGTCCGAGGCCGAACTCGGCGACCAGTACGGCATCTCGCGCATCGTGGTGCGCGAGGCGCTGGCCGACCTGGTGCGCAACGGCCTCATCTACAAGATCAAGGGTCGCGGCGCCTTCGTCGCGGCGCGCGAGCGCGACGAGGACTTCGTCTCCACCGTGCTGGGCTTCTCCGACGAGATGGAGCGCAAGGGCCGCTCGGTGCGCACCCAGATCCTGACCCAGGAACTGCGCCTGCCCACCGCGCTCGAGGCCGGCGCGCTCGGCCTCACCGAAGACACGCAGGTGGTGGCGCTCAAGCGCCTGCGCAGCGTGGACGGCGAGCTGCGCCTGCTGGTCGAGACCGTGGTGCCGGCCGACATGGCGCCGGGCCTGCACCGCATCCGGCTCGAGGACCGCTCGCTCTACGACGTGCTGCGCCGCCAGTACGGCCTGCGCCTGGTGCGCGCCGAGCGCTGGATCGACGCCGTGCTGCCCGACGCCCAAACCTGCGAGCTGCTGAACCTGCCCGCGCCCGAGCCGCTGCTGCGCATCGAATCGATCGCCTACGGGCTCAACGGAAGGCCGCTCGAGCACTACCGCGCGCTGCACCGCTGCAAGTCGAGCCGGCTGCACGTGCAGACCACGACCTGAGGCCCTTCACGCGGCGCGGGCTCGAACGCGGGTGACTGTCGGGTCAGTAAGATGCCCGACTCCTTCCACCCACCTACGCATCCCCCGCCATGTCCGACCTCGACGAACGCTTCCAGACCGCCCAGGCCAATTCCAAGCTGCTGGCCGAGCGCCCCGACAACCCCACGCTGCTGAAGATCTACGGCCTGTTCAAGCAGGCGACCGAGGGCGACAACACGGCCAAGAAGCCCAGCTTCAGCGACATCGTCGCGCGCGCCAAGTGGGATGCCTGGACCTCGCGCAAGGGCCTGAGCGGCGACGAGGCCAAGGAACAGTACATCGCGCTGATCGAGTCGCTGCGCGGCTGAGCGCCAGCCTCCCTCACGCCCCGCCGATGATCCCGCGCTCGCGCAGCGCCGCGATCTGGCCGGCGGTCAATCCGATCTCCTCGAGCACCGCGTCGGTGTCCGCGCCCAGCGCGGGCGCGTTCAGGCGGTGCGCAGCCGGCGTGCGCGAGAGCTTGGGCACGAAGCCCGGCACCGACAGCTCGCTGCCGTCGTCCATGCGCAGCCGCTGCAGCATGCCGCGCGCCGCGTAGTGCGGGTCGGCCGCGATGTCGGCGATGGTGTAGATGCGCCCGGCCGGCACGTGCGCGGCATCGAGCGCGGCCAGCACCGCGTCGACGGTGCGGGTGGCGGCCCAGTCGCCGATGGCGGCGTCGAGCAGTTCCACCTGCGCCACGCGGCCGGTGTTGTTCGCCAGCGCGGGATCGGCCGCGAGGTCGGGCCGGCCGATGCAGCCCATGAGGCGGCGGAAGATGCTGTCGCCATTGCCCGCGACGATCGCATAGCCGCCGTCGGCGCAGCGGTAGGCATTGGTCGGCGCGATGCCCGGCAGCGCGCTGCCCGCGGCCTCGCGCACCGCGCCGAAGGCGCCGTACTCGGGCAGCAGGCTTTCCATGCAGTTGAAGACGGCCTCGTAGAGCGCCACGTCGACCACCTGGCCCAGGCCCTTCGGATGCTCGGCGCTCACGGTGGCATGGCGGTGCTGCAGCGCCATCAGCACGCCGACCACGCCATGCAGCGAGGCCAGCGTGTCGCCGATCGACACGCCCACGCGCACCGGCACGCGGCCCGGCTCGCCCGTGAGGTGGCGCAGCCCGCCCATGGCTTCGGCCACCACGCCGAAGCCCGGCCGGTCGCGGTAGGGCCCGGTCTGGCCATAGCCGCTGATGCGCAGCATCACGAGCGCGGGATTGGCCGCCAGCAGCGCCTCGGGGCCCAGGCCCCAGCCCTCCATCGCGCCGGGGCGGAAGTTCTCGATCAGCACGTCGGCCTCGGCCGCGAGCTGGCGCACGATGGCCTGTGCCTCGGCCTCGCGCAGGTCGAGCGCCAGCGAGCGCTTGTTGCGCGACTGCACCTGCCACCAGACCGAGGTGCCGTCCTTCATCAGCCGCCAGCTGCGCAGCGGATCGCCCGCGCCCGGCGGCTCGATCTTGACCACCTCGGCGCCGAAGTCGGCCAGCGTGCGGGCCGCGAAGGGGCCGGCGATCAGCTGGCCGAGCTCGATGACCTTGAGGCCGGCGAGCGGGCCGGCGGCGGGAGCGGAGGAGGAAGCGGTGGATGTCGTCATGGCCTGCGAGTGTGCCGCGCGCCGTCGCGAGCGTTCCGCGAGGCTTCGGGGCGGGAAAACACCTATGAATTCTTGACGCCGGCACGGCGCGGTCGCGCCCGCCCTTCCGCGCCGCAGCAATCCCGGCCCGCCCGGGCCGTTTCCCTCGGGGAGAAAGCCCTTTGCTGCGCCGCAGCGCAGGCCGCGATGCGCGCCACCCGCCCTCGCCCCCGCATCAAAAAAGTATCGATTCGAGCCGCCATCTCTGGTTGTTGGCATCGGGAGCGATTCGTACAGTCCGCCCCAGCTGTCACGCATCCCGAAGAACCGCCCAGCGGCAGAGACAAGGAAACCGAGCCCCCATGCAACCCGATCTGGAAATCGTCGAAGTCCGCGGTGACGAATCGTTCGCCTGCTGGGCCCACGGCTACCCCTACCGCACCGTGCGCTGGCACTTCCATCCGGAGTACGAGATCCAGCTCATCGTCGAGACCCAGGGCGTGTACTTCGTGGGCGACCACGTTGGCCACTTCGAGCCGGGCAACCTCGTGATGATGGGCCCCGACCTGCCGCACAACTGGATCAGCGACGTGCCCGCGGGCCAGAGCGTGGAGCGGCGCGGCATCGTGATCCAGTTCCCGGCCGGCCTGGTGCAGCGCATGGCTGCGAGCTTCCCCGAGTTCGCGCGCATCGCGCCGCTGATCGCCGAGTCGGGCGCGGGCCTGCTGTTCTCGGCCGAGACCGCGGCGGCCGCCAAGCCGCTGATGGAGGCGCTGCTCGAGGCGCGCGGGCTGCGCCGCGTGATCCTGCTGCTGTCGCTGCTCGAGCTGCTGGCCGCGAGCCAGGACCGCCAGCGGCTCGCGAGCCCGGCCTTCAAGCCCGATCCCAAGGCCTTCATGTCGCACGCCATCAACAACGTGCTGGCCCACATCGCGGCCAACCTCGGCGACGAGCTGCGCGAGCCGATGCTGGCCGAGCTGGTGGGCCAGAGCCCGAGCGCCTTCTCGCGCGCCTTCCGCAAGCACACGGGCCAGTCCTTCGTGCGCTACGTGAACCGGCTGCGCATCAGCCGCGCCTGCGAGCTGCTGACCAGCAGCGAGAAGCCGGTGCTCGACGTCTGCATGGACGTGGGCTTCAACAACGTGTCGAACTTCAACCGGCAGTTCCTGCTGCACAAGCGCATGCCGCCGACCAAGTTCCGCAACTTCCACCGCATGCAGGCGGCGCAGGCCGCGCACCTGCGCGGCGCCAGCCCGCCGTAGGCGGCCCGCCCCCGTTTCCCGCATCGCCATCGGCGCGGGCCCGTTCGGGCACCGCGCGGGGCGAAGCCTTGCCCGCGTCCTTTCCACCGTCATCACCCAAGGAGACATGCCATGAAGAAGAACATCCTCGCCACCGCCACCCTCGCCGCGCTGCTGTGCGCCGCCTCCGCCGCGCAGGCCCAGGCGCCGAAGCAGCCGCTGCGCATCGGCATGAGCTTCCAGGAGCTCAACAACCCCTACTTCGTGACCATGAAGCAGGCGCTCGAGGAAGCGGCCGCGAGCATCGGCGCCAGCGTGGTCGCGACCGACGCGCGCCACGACGTGGCCAAGCAGATCGGCGACGTGGAGGACATGATCCAGAAGAAGGTCGACATCCTGCTCTTGAACCCGACCGACTCCACCGGCGTGCAGTCGGCGGTGCGCTCGGCCAAGAAGGCCGGGCTGGTGGTGGTGGCGGTCGATGCCAACGCGCAGGGCCCGGTCGATTCCTTCGTCGGCTCGAAGAACACCGACGCGGGCCGGCTGGCCTGCGAGCACCTGGCCAAGGCCATCGGCGAGAAGGGCGACGTGGCGATCCTCGACGGCATCCCGGTGGTGCCGATCCTCGAGCGCGTGAAGGGCTGCCGCGAGGCGCTCGCGAAGTACCCGGGCATCAAGGTGGTGAGCACGCAGAACGGCAAGCAGGAACGCGCCACCGCGCTCACCGTGACCGAGAACATCCTGCAGGCCAACAAGGACCTGAAGGGCATGTTCAGCGTCAACGACGGCGGCGCGATGGGCGCGCTCGCGGCCATCGAGGCCAGCGGCAAGGACGTGAAGCTCACCAGCGTCGACGGCGCGCCCGAGGCCATCAAGGCGATGCAGAAGCCGGGCTCGAAGTTCATCGCCACCACCGCGCAGTACCCGCGCGACCAGATCCGGCTGGCCATCGGCATCGCGCTCGCGAAGAAGTGGGGCGCCAACGTGCCGGCGGCGGTGCCGGTCGACGTGAAGCTGATCGACGCCGAAGGCGCGAAGAGCTTCAGCTGGTAAGGCGCGGACGGACCCTGGCCGTGACCACGAACGACACCGCCGAGATGCTGCGGCTGGAGGGCGTCTCGAAACGCTTTCCCGGCGTGCAGGCGCTCTCGGGCATCGACCTCTCGATCCGCAAGGGCGAGGTGCATGCGCTGCTCGGCGAGAACGGCGCGGGCAAGTCGACGCTGATGAAGATCCTCTGCGGCATCCACCAGGCCGACGAGGGCCGCATCTACATCGACGGCAGCGAGCGCCGCTTCGCGGGCTATGCCGACGCCATCGCGGCGGGCGTGGGGATCATCTTCCAGGAGTTCAGCCTGATCCCGCACCTGGACGCGGCCGAGAACATCTTCCTGGGCCGCTACCCCACGCGGCGCTTCGGCCTGATCGACCGGGCCGCGATGCGGCGCGCGGCACGGCAGCTGTTCGACGAACTCGGCGTGCGCATCGACCTGCGCGTGCCGGTGTGCCGGCTCTCGGTGGCGCAGCAGCAGTTCGTGGAGATCGGCAAGGCGCTGTCGCTGAAGGCGCGCCTGCTGGTGCTCGACGAGCCGACCGCCACGCTGACGCCGAACGAGGCGGACCACCTGTTCCGCATCATGCGTTCGCTGCGCGACCGGGGCGTGGCGATGATCTTCATCTCGCACCACCTCGACGAGATCTTCGAGGTCTGCGACCGCATCAGCGTGCTGCGCGACGGCGCCAACGCGGGCCATGCGGAAGTCGGCGCGACCGACATCGACGCGCTGGTCGAGATGATGGTGGGCCGGCGCATCGAGCAGAGCTTTCCGCCCAAGCCGCAACCGGCACCGCATGCGGCCGGCGCGCGCAAGCTGCTCGAGGTGCCCGAGATCCAGCTCGCGAAGGGCGGGCCGGTCAACGCCTTCGAACTGCATGCGGGCGAGATCCTCGGCTTCGCGGGCCTGGTCGGCTCGGGCCGCACCGAGCTCGCGCTCGGCATGATGGGCGCCGACCGCGCGCACCGCAAGACGGTGCTGCGCAACGGCGCGCCCGTGCGGCTCGACGACCCGACGCAGGCGCTGGCGCACGGCATCGGCCTCTTGCCCGAGAGCCGCAAGGTGCAGGGGCTGATCACCGACTTCACGATCCGCTTCAACATCACGCTCAACAACCTGGGCCGGCACCGCCGCGCGGGCCTGGTGCGCGAGGGCGCCGAGAAGCGCGAGGCCGCCGAGCTCGCGCGCCGCGTGGGCGTGAAGGCGCCGGACCTCGAGACCCGCGTGGCCACGCTCTCGGGCGGCAACCAGCAGAAGGTGGTGATCGCGCGCTGGCTCGGCCACGACTGCGAGGTGCTGATCTTCGACGAGCCCACGCGCGGCATCGACGTCGGCGCCAAGGCCGAGATCTACGCCCTCATGCGCGAGCTCACGCGCCAGGGCAAGGCGGTGCTGATGATCTCGAGCGAGCTGCCCGAGATCGTCGGCCTGTGCGACCGCGTCGCGGTGTTCTCGGGCGGGTCCATCGTGGCCACGCTCGAGGGCGACTCCATCCACTCCGGCGACATCATGCGCCACGCAACCACAGGGGGTTCGCCATGAACGCCACCGCCAGCCATCCCGCGCCGCCCGCTCCCGCCGGCGGATTCCTCACCGAGCTGCGCCGCTCCACGGCCTTCCTGCCGCTGGTCGGGCTGGTCGCGATCTCGGTCTTCATGATCGTCGCGACCGACAACTTCCTGTCCTGGGGCAACCTGCAGAACATCGCGCTGCAGTCCTCGATCAACGCCATCATCGCGGTCGGCATGACCGCAGCCATCCTCACCGGCGGCATCGATCTCTCGGTGGGCGCGGTGGTGGCGCTGTCGGGCACCTTGGCCTCGGGGCTGATGGTGCAGTTCGGGCTGCCGCCGCTGCTCGCGGTGCCGCTGGGCCTGGCCGTGGGCGCGGTCATCGGCCTGTTCAACGGGTACTGCGTGGCCTACCTGCGCATGCCGCCGATCATCGTGACGCTGGCCACCATGGGCATCGCGCGCGGCATCGCGCTGATCTATACCGGCGGCTACCCGATCGACGGCCTGCCCGAGTCCTTCGCCTTCCTCGGCGGTGGCACGCTCGCGGGCATCAAGGTGCCGATCCTGCTCATGCTCGCCACCTACCTCGCGGCCTACGTGCTGCTGAACATGGCGCCCTTCGGCCGCTACGTCTACGCCATCGGCGGCAACGAGGAAGCCACGCGGCTGTCGGGCGTGCGGGTGGCGCGCTACAAGCTGCTGGTGTATGCGCTCAGCGGCTTCACTGCCGCGATCGCCGGCATCGTGCAGGCCTCGCGCGTGACCAGCGGCCAGCCCGGCGTGGGCGTGGGCTTCGAGCTCGACGCCATCGCCGCCGTGGTGATGGGCGGCACCTCGATCGCCGGCGGCCGCGGCGCGATCGTCGGCACCCTCGTCGGCGCGCTGCTGCTGGGCGTGCTGAACAACGGGCTCAACATGATCGGCGTGTCGCCGTACCTGCAACTGATCATCAAGGGCGGCATCGTGCTGCTCGCGATCTTCATCAGCCGCGAGGCAAAAAGATGAGCTCGCCCCCAGGCTTCGCGCACTTCGTGTCGCTTCTCCCACCCCCTGCCGGGGGCAACACCAGCGGCCCGGCAAAGCCGGTTCCGCGGTGTTCCGCGAAAGAACCGCAATCCTTCTGACCAGAAAGAACCATGAGCTACAAGAAACTCCAGCCCGGCACGTCGGGCGCCATCTCGCAACTCGCTTCCATGCAGGCCGTCGTCTGCCACGGCCCCAAGGACTACCGCCTCGAGACCGTCGAGGTGCCCGCCATCGGCGCCAACGAACTGCTGATCTCGATCGCGGCCTGCGGCATCTGCGCCTCCGACTGCAAGTGCCACTCGGGCGCGAAGATGTTCTGGGGCGGCGACGGCCAGCCCTCGTGGGTCAAGGCGCCGGTGATCCCGGGCCATGAATTCTTCGGCTACGTCGAGGCGCTCGGCGAAGGCGCGGCCGAGCACTTCGGCGTGAGCAAGGGCGACCGCGTGATCGCCGAGCAGATCGTGCCCTGCGGCAAGTGCCGCTTCTGCACCTCGGGCAAGTACTGGATGTGCGAGGTGCACAACATCTTCGGCTTCCAGCGCATCGTGGCCGACGGCGGCATGGCCGACTACATGCGGCTGCCGCCGACCGCGCGCGTGCACAGGATCCCCGACGGCATCGCGCTCGAGGACGCGGCCATCATCGAGCCGCTGTCGTGCGCGATCCATACCGTGAACCGCGGCGACATCCAGCTCGACGACGTGGTGGTGATCGCGGGTGCCGGCCCGCTCGGCCTGATGATGACGCAGGTGGCGGCGCTCAAGACGCCCAGGCAGCTGATCGTGATCGACCTCGTGCCCGAGCGCCTCGCGCTCGCGAAGCAATACGGCGCCGACGTCGTCATCAACCCGAAGACCGAGAACGCCGACGCCATCGTCAAGGGCCTGACCGAAGGCTATGGCTGCGACGTCTACATCGAGACCACGGGCGCGCCGATCGGCGTGACGCAGGGCCTGGAGATGATCCGCAAGCTCGGCCGCTTCGTCGAGTTCAGCGTCTTCGGCGCGGAGACCAGCGCCGACTGGTCGATCATCGGCGACCGCAAGGAACTCGACGTGCGCGGCGCCCACCTCGGCCCCTACTGCTACCCGATCGCCATCGACCTGCTGGCGCGCGGCCTCGTGACCTCGAAGGGCATCGTCACGCACGACTTCCCGCTGACCGACTGGGAGCGCGCCTTCGCGCTCGCCAACTCGCTCGACTCGATCAAGGTGCTGCTCAAGCCGCAGCCGCGGACGGCCCCATGAAGTACGTGATCGGCGTCGACATCGGCACGCAGAGCACCAAGTGCCTGCTGGTCGGCGTCGACGGGCGCGTGCGCGCGCAGGCCGGCGTGGCCTACCAGCCCGAGACGCCGAAGCCGCTGTGGGCGCAGCAGGACTGCGCCGTGTGGTTCGACGCCGTGTGCGAGAGCGTGCGCGCCTGCGTCGCGAAGAGCGGCGTCGCGCCCGGCGACATCGCCGCGATGTGCGTGAGCAGCCTCTACGGCGGCGCCGGCATCCCGGTCGACGAGGCCATGCAGCCGCTGCATCCCTGCCTGATCTGGATGGACCGGCGCGCCACCGCACAGGTCGATGCGGTGAACGCGACGGTCGACGTCGAGAAGCTGCAGGCGATCACCGGCAACGGCGTGGACAGCTACTACGGCTACACCAAGATGCTGTGGATCCGCGAGCACCGGCCCGAGGTGTGGAACAGGACGCGCTGGTTCCTGCCGCCCAACAGCTACGTCAACTGGCGGCTGACCGGCGAGCTCGCGGTCGACCACAGCTCGGCCGGCAACATCGGCGGCGTGTACGACGCGGCGCGGCGCGGCTGGTCCCACGAGGCGCTCGGCATGCTGGGCATTCCGGCGCGCATGATGCCGCCGCGGCTGGTCGAATCGAGCGACGTGGTCGGTGGCCTGAAGGCCGAATGGGCCGCGCGGCTCGGCCTCGCCGAAGGCATGCCCCTGATGGGCGGCGGCGTGGATGCCGCGGTGGCCACCTTCTGCGCGGGCGTGACCGGCAGCGGCGACCATGTCGCGATGATCGGCACCAGCATGTGCTGGGGCTTCGTGAGCCCGAGCGTGGACGCGCGCCACCGGCTCATCTGCATGCCGCACGTGTACCGCGGCGCGGACCGCAGCTACGTGTTCGGCGGCGCCATCGCCGCGGGCGCGGCCGTCACCTGGTTCCGCGAGACCTTCTGCCAGGCCGAGCTGGCCGAGGCCGCGCGCACCAGCGAGGACGCGCATGCGCTGATCGAGCGCCAGGCCGTCGACGTGCCGCCCGGCGCGCAGGGCCTGGTGTTCCTGCCCTACCTGATGGGCGAGCGCAGCCCGATCTGGGACGCGCAGGCCAAGGGCGCCTTCATCGGCCTCTCGCTCGCGCACGGCCGTGCCCACCTCTACCGCGCCGTGCTCGAGGGCGTGAGCTTCGCGCTGCAGCACAACATCGAGGCCGGGCGCCAAAGCGGCCAGCCGCTGGACCCGCGCTTGATCGTGGTCGGCGGCGCGGCCCACTCCGACCTCTGGATGCAGATCGTGGCCGACATCACCGGGTATCCCGTGTTCACCATCGAGGAGGAAGTCGAGGCTGCCCTCGGCGCGGCGATGCTCGCGGCGCTCGGCGCGGGCCTGGTCGATGCGGCGACGGCCGAGCGAGGCTGGGTCACGCTGGTGGAACGCGCAAGGCCCGAGCCCGAAGCGCAGGAGATCTACCGCGAGCGCTTCGAGATCTACAAGTCCCTCTACCCCGCATTGCGCGATGCGATGCATCGCCTCCAATGAGCGCACGCCCCCAGCACCGGCCGCACGACCATCACGCCTCTCGTGCACAGGGCAGTGGGTGCTTCCCGCAGCGAAATCAAGGAGGAGGCCGAAGGCCGGGGGACATTCGCGGAGGGAAGTACCCGCTGTCCTGTGCACGCCCCCCGAACAAGAGCCACCCGACATGACCCTCACCTTCGATTTCAGCAACCGCAAAGCCCTGGTCACCGGCGCCAGCAGCGGCATCGGCCACGCCGTGGCCACGCAGCTCGCACGCTCGGGTGCCGCCGTGACGGCAGTGGGCCGCAACCCCGAAGCACTTCACGAACTGGCAGCGCAGACAGGCTGCACACCGCGAGTGCTCGACGTGGCCGACCCCCAAGCCCTCGACCAGGCATTCGCCGAGCTCCCCGCCTTCGACCTCGTCGTGAACTGCGCCGGCATCGCGCTGCTCGAACCGGCGCTCGAACTGCAGGCCCGGAGTTTCGATGCCGTCATGGCCGTCAATGCGCGTGCCGCCGCGCTGGTCGCCGCGCGCTGCGGCAAGGCGATGGCCGCGGCCGGCGTGCGCGGCAGCATCGTCAATGTCTCGAGCCAGGCCGCGCTGGTCGCGCTCGATGCGCACCTCTGCTACTGCGCCTCGAAGGCCGCGCTCGATGCGATCACGCGCTCGCTGTGCCTCGAACTCGGGCCGCACGGCATCCGCGTCAACAGCGTCAATCCCACGGTCACGCTCACGCCCATGGCCGAGCAGGCCTGGGCCGATCCGGCCAAGAGCGCGGCCGCCATTGCGGGCATTCCGCTCGGCCGCTTCGCGCGCGTAGAGGAGGTGGTCGCGCCGATCCTCTTCCTGCTGAGCGAGGGCGCGTCGATGATCAGCGGCGCATCGCTGCCCGTGGACGGCGGCTACACCATCGCCTGAAACGGCGGAGCTTCAGGCGAAGCGGTTGCCGCCCTCGGCCGGCCCCAGCAGCGCATCGAGGTTGCGGCTGATCTTCTGCTCGATCATTTCGCTGAAGCTGCTGAAGAGGAAGCCCAGCGTGGCATCGAAGGTGAGCGTCTGGGCCGTCACCTCGACCGTGCCGTCGATGCCGGCGCGCGTGAAGGTCGCCACGTCGCGCTCCTCGCCCTCGGTGTAGACGCAATCGAGCCCGAACTCCTGTTCGGCCTGCCGCACCCACTTGCGTGCCACCTGGCGTGCGCGGGCGATGCCCAGGGTGTGTTGGCGTTCGATATGGATGTCAGGCACCGTCGTGTTCTCCGTTGTTGTCGTGGCCGCGGCCGCGCCGCGTCTGCAGGATGCCGCTGGCCGTGGCGAGCGCCTGGCGGCGCTCCTCCATGGTCGGCAACCGGCCGATGCGGCGGACCTCAGTGTAAAAGCGCGGCCAGCTCCTGCCCTCGCGTTCGAACAGCGCCTCGAAACTCGGCACCAGGTCGTCGTAGGCGCCCTGCGCACCGAAGGCCGCATTGTTGGCGCGCGCCACCCAGCCGTCGTAGGCATGCTGGCGCGGGCCGGCCCAGCCCTCGCGCAGCGCCGCGTAGCGGGCGCGGAAGTCGTCCATCGCGGCCTGCTTCATCGCGGCCACGGCCGTCCAGTCCTGGGCCTTGGCCTCGGGCGATTCGTAGACGCGCGTGAGCGCGCGCCGGGTGTCGAGCGCGAGCGCGCGGAACTGCTGGCGCTGGGCGTCGAACTGCGCGTACTCGCGGCGCGCCGGCTCGCCGGCCTCGCGCTGCAGCCACAGCGCGCCGCCGATGCGCTCGACCGCCGTCGCATAGGACTCGTTGAACACCGTGTCGCCCGCCACGTAGAGCACCTGGTGCGCGAGCTCGTGGAACACCAGCCGCGCGAGCTCGCCCTCGGGATAGCCGATGAAGGTCGACAGCAGCGGATCGCCGCCGGCCCAGTTCATCCAGCCCAGCGTGGAGTAGGCGGGCACCGGGTAGACCGAGACCTCGAGGTCCTGCCGCTGCTGCGCCTCGGCCTCGGCCTTGGCCGCCTCCTCGCTGTAGTAGCCGCGGTAGCCCACGCAGCCCGCCACGGGGAAGCACCAGCTCTTGAGCGTGAGCGAATACGGCGGCGCCGCCACCACGTTCCACACCGCGGCGGCGCGGTGCAGGTCGGCGTAGGCGGTGTAGCTGGGGTTGTCGGGCAGGCCCAGTTCGTCGCTCGCGAAGCGGCGGATGCGCTGCGTGAGCTCGAGCTTGGCCTTGAGGGCCGCGGGCACCGCGGGATCGGCCAGCCAGTCGGGCACCGGCTTGGCGGCGCGCATGATGCCGATGTGGCCGCTGGCCGACTGCCAGTAGTAGCGCAGGTCGGCGCAGCCGCCGAGCAGCAGCGCGCCGGCCAGCGCCACGATGGAGGCGGCCTTCACGCGGTCGCCGCCTGCGCGCCGGCCACGCGCTCGACCTCGACCAGGCAGTCGTAGAAGGTCGGGCCGCGGCCGATGTCGGTCAGGCGCTGGCTCGTGAGCTGGTTGACGTTGGTGCCGTCCATGCCGAGCTTGCGCCACCAGATGCCCATGCCGTTGACCACGCCGGGGCGCGCGCGGCGCGAGACCTCGGCGCGGCAGCGGTGCTCGCCGCGGCCGTTGAACACGCGTACCAGCGCGCCGTCCTCGATGCCGCGCACGGCGGCGTCGTCGGCGTGGATCTCGAGCAGCGGCTCGACCTCGATCGCGCGCAGGCTGGTCACGTTGACGAAGGTGGAGTTGAGGAAGTTGCGCGCCGGCGGCGAGATCATCGCGAGCGGGAATTCGGTGGAACTGCCCGCCGGCTCCCAGTTGGGTACATGGTCGGGCAGGCCGTCCATGCCCATGGCCGCCAGGCGCGCGCTGTAGAACTCGCAGCGGCCCGAGGGCGTGGGGAAGCGGCCCTCGGCGAACGGCGCCTCGGCCAGCTTCACGCTGGTGAAGCCCTGCGCCAGCAGCTGCGGGAAGTCGATGCTCCCTTCGGCGAAGGCGGTGCGGCACAGCGACTCGTCGCTCTCGGCGAAGCAGGGCTCGTCGAAGCCCAGGCGGCGCGCCAGCTCGCGGAACACCCAGGCATTGCTGCGCGCCTCGCCGCGCGGCGCCACGGCCGGGCGGTTCAGCAGCACGTCGGTGTGGCCATAGCTGCAGTGGATGTCCCAGTGCTCGAGCTGCGTGGTGGCCGGCAGCAGGTAGTCGGCGTAGTCGGCGGTGTCGGTGCGGAACTGCTCGAGCACCACGGTGAACAGGTCCTCGCGCGCGAAGCCCGCCGCCACCTTGGCCGATTCGGGCGCCACCGCCACCGGGTTGCTGTTGTAGACCACGATCGCCTGGATCGGCTTCGCGGTGTCGAGCAGCGCGTCGCCGATGGTGCTCATGTTGATGGTGCGCGGCCGGCGGCCGGCCAGCAGGTCGGGCCGCTGCAGCGCGGCGCGGTCGACCGGGTAGTGGCCCGAGCTGCTCAGCAGCAGCCCGCCCG
>NZ_JBZAYE010000157.1:0-13710 GCF_058244205.1 Variovorax sp. 20P10.2.4 | reverse complement strand
CGCTCGTCGAGCGAGTCGCGCGCCGTGAGGATCAGCGCGGGCAGCCGCTGGTCGCGTTCGCGCAGCCGCTGCAGCACCGCGTGGCCGTCGAGCCCGGGCAGGCCGAGGTCGAGCACCAGCGCATCGTGGTCGCGCTGCTGCAGCGCACGGTCGGCCAGCCGGCCGTCGTCCACCCATTCGACCTGGATGCCCGCATGCTCGAGCGCCTTGCTGAGCCAGGTGCCCAGGGTGTGTTCGTCTTCGGCCAGCAGGATGCGCATGGGGCGACTGTAGGGCGCGGCGGTGCCGCCGCCCAGGCGGCTTTCCCGCAGGTCCGCGCTCAATCGGGCTTGATGCCTGCCCGCGCGATCACCTTCTGCCAGCGCGCCTGCTCGCTCGCGATGAACTGCGCGAACTGCTCGGGCGTGCCGCCCACGGCCTCGGCCGCGTCGCCGGTCAGGCGGCGCATCGACTCGGGCGACTTCACGGCGCTCATGGTCTCGGTCGAGAGCTTGGCGAGCTGGGCCGGCGTGATGTTGGCCGGCGCGAGCATGCCGTACCACTGCGTCATCTCGAAGCCCGGGAAGCCCTGCTCGGCCACGGTCGGCACGTCGGGCAGCTGGGCCAGCCGCTTGGCCGAACCGGTGGCGATGCAGCGCACCTTGCCGGCCTTGATGAAGGGGATGACCGCCGCCGCGCCGATGGCCGAGGCGTCGAGCCGGCCCGAGAGCAGGTCGGTCACCATCGGGCCGGTGCCGCGGTAGGGCACGTGCAGCATGAAGACCTCGGAGGTCATCTTCAGGTATTCGAAGGCGAGGTGGCCCGCGCTGCCGTTGCCGGCCGAGCCGTAGCTGAGCTTGCCGGGCTTGCTCTTGGCATAGGCGATGAACTCCTTGAGGTTCTTCGCGGGCACGTCGGGGTGCACCACGTAGAGGCTGGGCACCTTGGCCAGCAGGCTCACGGGCTTGAAGTCCTTGTTCGCGTCGTAGGGCAGCTTGGCGAAGATGTAGGGGTTGACCGCCAGCGTGCCGATGTGGCCGAGGATCAGCGTGTGCTGGTCGGTGCTGCGCGCCACCTCGCTCATCGCGATGTTGCCGGCCGCGCCGGGCTTGTTGTCGACGAACACGCTCTGGCCCAGCGTGCGCGACAGCTCGACCGCGGTCGAGCGCGCCACGATCTCCGAGCTGCCGCCCGGCGCGAAGGGCACGACGAAGCGCACCGACTTGTTGGGCCAGGTGTCGTCGGCGCGCGCGAGGCCGGCGAAGCCCGGCAACAGGCCGCCGAGGGCGAGGGCGCCGCCCGATTGCAGTCCGGATCGCAACCATTGGCGGCGGGTGGGCGAACCCAGGTCATGGGGAAGGTCGAGGCGCATCGGTCTTGTCTCCGTGGTTTTTCGGGAAGGCCGCATGGTGCCTGGGGCTGGCTGTCGGAATGCTGTCAGTCCCGCCGCCGGCCGCGCAGCAGGTTCATTCACACCTTCTCAACCCTTCGCGCGCTGCAGGTGCGTGGTGATGAAGAAGCGTTCGCCCGGGTGCGTGGCGACCGAACTCACGAGCACCTCGCCGTCGGCATCGAGATAGCGCCGCAGGACCTGCAAGGTCGCGCTGCCTGGCTCGATGCGCAGCTTGCGCGCCATCGCCGCCGAGGCGTCGACCGCGCGCACCTGCTGCACGATCTCGGCCACGCGCAGGCCGTAATGCTGCTCGAGCAGCGCGCTGACCAGCGTGTCGGGCGCGGCGCGCACCAGCGCCTCCAGCGCCGCGTACTGGGTGTCGACGTAGATGTCGGTCCAGCCCAGCGGCAGGCCCTGCGGACCTTCCTCCATGCGCAGGCTGGAGATGCGCAGCCAGCGCGTGCCTTCTTCGCAACCGAGCAGGCGCGACAGCGCGGCATTGCTCGCGATGGTGTCGATCTCGGGTGCCAGGCGCAGGTGGGCGGCGCCGTACTGCATCAGGTCCTCCACCGAGGCCAGCGACTGCTGGAAGCCCATGCGCGCCACCGTCGACTCGACGCGCGTGCCCACGTTCTTGCGCCGCGACACCAGGCCCGCGTCCTGCAGTTCCTGCAGCGCCATGCGCACCGTGTGGCGGCTGATCCCGTAGTGGTCGCGCAGCTCGAGTTCGGTCGGCAGCAGCGAGCCCAGCGGGAAGCGGCCCGAGGCGATGCCTTCCTTCAGTTCCTGGGCGATGTCGGTGAAGCGCGGCTTGTTCATGGTGGCTCGATTTTGACCTAAGGGTAAACCCTATTCATGCATATGTCCGAACATATTAAATTAAATATGTCCGAACATATCAAGGCCCGTCCATGTCCTCCGCCTCCCTCCCGATGGCCAGCACCGTCGTCGATTCGATCCTTTTCCGCGACGCCTTCGGCACCGCGCCGATGCGCGCGCTGTTTTCCGACGTGGCGCTGATCCAGCGCTACATCGATGCCGAGATCGCGCTGGCGCGCGCCGAGGCCAAGATGGGCGTGATCCCGGCCGAAGCGGCCGAGGTCATCGCGCGCGAGTCGCGCATCGAGCGCATCGACTTCGACCACATGCGCCACGAGACCGACATCGTGGGCTACCCGATCCTGCCGCTGGTGCACCAGCTGGTCGCCATGTGCGGCGAGGCGGGCCGCTACGTGCACTGGGGCGCGACCACGCAGGACATCATGGACACGGCCGTCGCGCTGCAGGTGCGCGATGCGCTCGACCTGGTCGACGCCGAGATCCGCGAGCTGCGCGGCATCCTGGCCGACCTCGCGCGCAAGCACCGCGACACGCCGATGGCCGGACGCACGCACCTGCAGCAGGCGCTGCCCGTGACCTTCGGCTACAAGGTCGCGATCTGGCTCGCCATGTTCGACCGCCACCAGCAGCGCCTGGCCGAGCTGCGCCCGCGCGTGGCCGTGGTCGAGTTCGCGGGCGCGGCCGGCACGCTGGCCTCGCTGGGCGACAAGGGCTTCGAGGTGCAGGCGGCGATGGCCGAGGAACTGAAGCTCGGCGTGCCCGCGACCACCTGGCACGTGGCGCGCGACGGCTTCGCCGAGGCGGTGAACCTGCTGGCGCTCATCACCGGTTCGCTCGGCAAGATCGCGCTCGACATCATGATCATGGCCTCGACCGAGTTCGCCGAGGTCTACGAGCCCTTCGTCAAGGGACGCGGCGCGAGCAGCACCATGCCGCAGAAGCGCAACCCGATCTCGAGCGAGCTGATGCTCGCGGCCTCGAAGGCGGTGCGCCAGCATGCGGGCCTGATGGTCGATGCGATGGTGCAGGACTTCGAGCGCGCCACCGGCCCCTGGCATGCCGAGTGGATCGCGATCCCCGAGAGCTTCATCCTCACGGCCGGTGCGTTGCACCAGGCCAAGTTCGCGCTCGGCGGGCTGATCGTCGACGAGGCACGCATGAAGCACAACCTGGGCATCAGCCGCGGCCTGATCGTGGCCGAGGCCGTGATGATGGGCATGGCGCCGCACATCGGCCGCCAGCAGGCGCACGACGTGGTCTACGACGCCTGCCGCACCGTCAACGAGAAGGGCGGCACGCTGGCCGAAGCGCTGGCGGCCTTGCCCGAGGTCACGGCGCATTTCGACCGCGCAGCCATCGATCGCCTGACCGATCCCGCCAACTATCTGGGTCTCGCGCCCCGGATGGTGGACCGCGCGCTGGCGCTGTCCGCGCAGGCCCGGGGCTGAGCCCGGGCACCCAAGGAGACAACCATGCTCAACGATTCCACCCTGGTCGCGCCGCCGAAGAAGCTGCCCTGGTACCGCAAGCTCGGCATGCAGGTGCTGGTCGCGCTGCTGCTGGGCATCGCGGTCGGCTTCGTCTTTCCGAAGTTCGCGGGCCAGCTCAAGCTGCTCGGCGACATGTTCCTGTCGCTCATCAAGGCGGGCGTGGCGCCGCTGGTGTTCCTCACCATCGTGCACGGCATCGCCTCGGCCGGCGACGTGCGCAGCGCGGGGCGCGTGGGCTGGCGCTCGCTGGTGTATTTCGAGGTGATCTCGACCATCGCGCTGGTCATCGGCCTGCTGGCGGGCAACCTGCTGCAGACCGGCAAGGGCATGGCCTCGGTGGCCGGCGCGGCCGCGGCACCGGCGGTGAAGGCCGCCGCGCCGCAGGGCTTCCTCGAATTCATGGCGCACATCGTGCCCGACAACTTCGTCGGCGCCTTCGCCAAGGGCGAGCTGCTGCAGGTGGTGGTGCTGGCGGTGATGGTGGGCATCGGCATCCTCGCGATCCCCGAGAGCCGGCGCGAGAAGATCAACGGCGGCCTCGACATCATCTCGGAGGTGCTGTTCTCGTTCATCAACCTGGTGATGAAGCTCGCGCCCATCGGCACCTTCGGCGCGGTGGCCTACTCGGTGGGCAGCAACGGCTCCGCGGTGCTGGTGGCGCTGGCGCAGCTGGTGCTGAGCTTCTATGCGGTGATCGTGCTGTTCATCGCGGTGGTGCTGGGGCTGGTCGCGAAGTTCGCGGGCTTCAGCCTGTGGCGCTTCCTGCGCTACATCAAGGACGAGATCCTGATCGTGCTGGGCACCGCCTCCTCGGAGAGCGCGCTGCCGCGCCTGCTCGTGAAGCTCGAGCGCCTGGGCTGCGCCAAGCAGACCGTGGGCCTGGTGCTGCCCACCGGCTATGCCTTCAACCTCGACGGCACCTCGATCTTCATGGCCATGGGCGTGATGTTCATCGCGCATGCCTACGGCGTGCCGCTCACGCTCGACCACCAGATCGGCATCCTGCTGCTGATGCTGCTGACCTCGAAGGGCGCGGCCACGGTCTCGGGCGGCTCGTTCGTGGTGTTCGCGGCCACCGTCACCTCGACCGGGCTGCTGCCGGTCGAGGGCCTGGCGGTGATCTTCGGCGTCTACCGCTTCCTGTCGATGGCCATCTCGACCTGCAACGTGATCGGCAACAGCGTGGCCACGGTGGTGGTCGCCAAGTGGTCGGGCACCTTCGACGCGCAGCAGGCCGAGCGCCACCTCTACCCCGAGCGCTACCCCGACACCGCGCAGGCCGACCAGGACCTCGACGACGGCGTGGCGCCCGTCGACGCCCATGCCGCGCGGGCCTGATGCCATGACTGCCATGACTGCCATGACTGCCATGACTGCCATGACTGCCATGACCGCCATGCGCATCGAACACGACGCCTTCGGCCCCGTCGAGATTCCGGCCGACCGCTACTGGGGCGCGCAGACCCAGCGCGCGCTGGGGGTCTTCGAGATCGGCGAGGAGCGTTTTCCCGCGAGCCTGATCCACGCCTTCGGCCTGCAGAAGATGGCCGCGGCGCGCGCCAACCTGCGCTGCGGCGCGCTCGACGCGGCCATGGTGGCGCCGATCCTCGAGGCCGCCGCCGAGCTGCGCGACGGCCGCTTCGACGACCACTTTCCGCTCACCGTGTGGCAGACGGGCTCGGGCACGCAGACCAACATGAACGCGAACGAGGTCATCGCCAACCGCGCGAACGAACTGCTGGGGCAGCCGCTGGGCACCAAGTCGCCGGTGCATCCCAACGACCACGTCAACGCCTCCCAGTCGTCGAACGACAGCTTTCCGACCGTGATGCACATCGCGACCGCGCTCGAACTGCGCCAGCGCCTACGGCCCGCGCTGCAGTTGCTGCGGCAGCGCCTGCAGGAGCGCAGCGAAGCCTTCGCGGACGTGCTGAAGATCGCGCGCACCCACCTGATGGACGCGGTGCCGATGACCTTGGGGCAGAGCTTCGACGCCTTCGCGCGCCAGGTCGGCCACGGCATCGACCGCATCGACGCCACCTTCGCGCGGCTGCAACTGCTGGCGCAGGGCGGCACCGCGGCGGGCACCGGGCTCAATGCGCCGCCCGGCTTCGATGCCGCTTTCTGCGAGGAACTGGGCGCGCTCAGCGGCATCGCCTTCGCGCCCAACCCCAGCAAGTTCGAAGGCATGGCCTCGCACGACGCGCTGGTGGAGGTGTCGGGCGCGCTCAACGTGCTCGCGACCTCGCTCGTGAAGATGGCCAACGACCTGCGGCTGCTGGGCTCGGGCCCGCGTTGCGGCCTGGGCGAGCTGCGCATTCCGGACGACGGGCTCACGAGCTCGATCATGCCGGGCAAGCGCAACCCGACCATTGCCGAAGTGGTGGTGCAGGCCGGGCTGCAGGCCATGGGCAACCACCTCACCATCACCATGGCGGGCGCCTCGGGCAACTTCGAGCTCAACGTGGCCAAGCCGCTGATCATCCAGAACCTGCTGCAATCGATCCGCGTGCTGGCCGATGCCTCGCGCGTGTTCGCCGAGCGGCTGGTGAAGGACATCGAGCCCGAGCGCGCGCGGCTCGCGGCGAACGTCGACAACGCCTTGCTGGCGGTGACGGCGCTGAATCCCGTGCTGGGCTACGACCGCGTGGCGCGCATCACGCGCGAGGCGCTCGCGCGCGGCATCACGCCGCGGGCGGCGGCCATCGCCTTGCAGCTCATCGACGGCGACGCGTACGACCGGCTCGTCGATCCGGCGGCGATGGCCAGGCCGGCGGGCACCGCTGCGGCCTGAGGGACCCGGGCGCCGGGCCGGGGGTCCGCGAAACAGCAGGGTGAAAGAAAAAGTAAGGTGCAAACTCCGCAGCCGCGCCCCAGAATCCGGGGCGAAACGGCGGCGGAGTCCGCGCGGCGATGGCGCCCGGCCTCCATCCATCCCGAGGGCGGCGAGCAGGCGCCACGGATGCCGGTAGTTCCAGAACCCCTGACGGACGAGCACACCCATTCCCGCGAAGCCCCGCATGAATTCGAGGACCCGGACGGCCACTTCATTCATGGCGCCATGCCGGACGATGTTCGGGTTGCGGTGCGCCGCGATCCGCGCGGCGCTGGGACTCGCCTGGTTGCTGCTCGCGTGCCTGGCGCTGCCGAGCCATGCGCAGCCGGGGCCGCTGCGGCTCGACGCCGGCCTGAGCATGTTCGAGCGCAACCTCGACGGGCGTTCGCAGGCCTACTACGACGCCACCGGCCAGCTGACGCGCGAGCAGGTGGCGTCGTCGCCCTACCAGGAACGATTCGAGACGCTGCCGGGCGCCCTCAACGGCGGCTACGCCCGGGGCGCGTGGTGGGTGCGCTTCCAGGTCCAGGCTTCGCCCGCGGAGGTCGAGCGCCCGCTCGAGAGCGGCTGGTGGTTGCGGCTCAATGCACCGTATGTCGACTACCTCGACGTCTGGTGGCCCGATGCCGGCGCCGGCGCGAACGGTGGCTTCGCGCACCGCGCGCTGGGCGGGATGCGCGCCAGCGCCCAGCGCGAGATGCCCTGGTCGATCTCGGCCGTGCGCCTGCCCGCGCAGCCCGATACCGAGCCGCGCTGGGTCTGGGTGCGCCTGGCGGGCGACCGCACCCTGAGCCTCGCCGGCGGTGTCTCGCCGCTGCGGGAACTGGCCACGGTGCAGCAGCGGCTCAACTACGCCGACGCGGCGGTCGTCGGCATGGCCCTGTTGATGGCGGTGGTCAGCCTGATGATGGGCATCGCGCTGCCGGACCGCCGCTTCATCGCCTACGCCGGCTACCTCGTCACGCTCGGCCTGCTGTTCGGGAGCTCGGAGGGCATGCCGGCATTCCTGTGGCTGCAGAACAGCCCCGTGGCCGCCGTGCGGCTGCACAACTTCTCGGTCTGCCTGCACACGGCGGCTGCGTTCGGCTTCGCCCGCGTGCTGCTCGACATGGAGCGGCAGTTCCCGCGCATGAACCGCGTGTTCCAGGTCATGACGCTGGTCTGCCTCGCGGCGTGCGCGGTGGCCATCGCCGGCGGCTACGGGCATGTCGCGCGGCCGCTGAACCTGGCGTGGGTGGTCTTCGCGGCCTGCGTGGTGCCGATGTGCGTCATGGCGCTGCGCCGGAACATCCAGGCCTGGCCGGGGCTGATCGGCTATGCGATCTACTTCCTGATGGGCTCGGTGCACTTCGCCAAGAACCTGCAGTGGCTGCCCTACACGCAGCTCACGCAGTACAGCTACGTGTTCGGCAGCATCCTGCACATCATGGCCTTCTTCTTCGCGCTGGGCTGGCGCGTGCGCCATCGCGAGCGGCGGGCGCTGTCGCTGTCGCTGCGGCATCGTGCGCGGCTCGCGCGGCGCGTGAACGAGCGCACGCGCGACCTGCGCCAGGAGATCGCCGAGCACCATCGCACCCACGACCAACTGGCGCTGGCGCTGCGCGAGCAGCGCGGCCTGCTGGCCATGGTGTCGCACGAGTTCCGCACGCCGCTCGGCACCATCGGCGGCTCGGCGCAGATCCTCTCGGACGACCGGCTCGGGCTGGCGCGCGAGGAGGTCAAGAAGGAGGCCGAGAAGATCAGCCGCACGGTCTTTCGCATGCGCGACCTGGTCGACACCCTGCTGGCCGACGAATGGCTCGATGCCTCGAGCAACAACCTGAGCTTGGCGCCGATCGAGCTCGCGGTCTTCCTGCGCGAGAAGATCGAGGAGCACAACGAGGGCGTCGCCGGCGGGCGCATCTCGCTGCAGCTCGACGCGCGCGAGCTGCCGGTGCTGGCGGACGAGACGCTGATGCACATTGCGATGGACAACCTGCTGACCAACGCCATCAAGTACGCGCCGGCGCATTCGCTGGTGCGCGTGCGCGCCGGCATCCGGCGCTGCCGCTCCGATGATTTTCCCGAGGGCGACGCGATACCGGGCGTCTGCATCCAGGTGTGTGACGAAGGCCCGGGCTTCATGCCGCAGGACCTGACGCACGTGTTCGAGCGCTTCTATCGCGCGGCCGGCGTGCGGCGCATTCCGGGCATCGGGCTGGGCCTGCACATGGTGCACCGCATCGCCACGGTTCACGGTGGCAGCGTGGTCGCGTCCAACGGGCCCGGCGAGGGCGCCGTGCTGACGCTGACGCTGCCACTGCTGGGCAGCGCCGAGCCGCCGGAAACCCGTCGTGCGATCGCGATGTCGATGGCCGACCCCGGAGGCGGCCGATGACCGCCGCCACCCGCGTGCTGGTCATCGAGGACGACGAGGACCTGCGCGACACGGTGCTGCGCTACCTGCGCGGCGTGGGCATGCTGGCCCACGGCGTGGACAGCGCCGAGAAGCTCGACGCGGAACTGGAGCGGCAGGATTTCGATGCCGTGGTGTGCGACGTCAACCTGCCGGGCGAGGACGGATTCAGCGTGCTGGCGCGGCTGCGTTCGCGCAGCGCCATGCGCATCGTGATGCTGACCGCGCGCGGCATGCTGAACGACCGCCTGCATGGACTGGGACTGGGCGCCGACTACTACCTGGTCAAGCCGGTGAACCTGCGCGAGCTCGAGATGGTGCTCAACAACCTGCTGCAGCGCAGCCAGGAAACGCCGGGGCAGGGGACGCGCGAGCCCGGTGTCGCGGAGGCCGGCGAACTCGCCGTGCACGCGCCCTGGCGCTATCACTACACCACCTGGCTGCTGCTGTCGCCCACCGGCCAGCGCGTGCAGTTGTCGAATGCGGAAGCGCGGCTGCTGCAATGCCTGATCGAGCAGCCGCGCGAAGTGGTGGACCGCGGCACGCTGCTCGCGGCGATGGGGCGGCCCGGCCTCGAAGCCTATGAGCGCAACCTCGATGTCACGGTCTCGCGCCTGCGGCGCAAGGCCGAGCAGGCCAGCGGCGAGAAGCTGCCGATCGTCGCGGTGCGCGGCGAGGGCTACAGCTTCCAGGGGGATGCGCGCATCGAGCCTTGAGCCATGCGAGTACCAAGGCATTCCTTTGTCGGCGAGGCCACGGTTTTCCAGAGGGATTTGCGGGGCTCATTGCAAGAAAAAGTAAGGTGCAAATCGAAGAGCGGAACTTGAGAATTTCGCTCGAAGCGGCAGCGCAGTGATGCCGCACATGCCATGCGCCTCCTCGCGACTGCATGGCAGGAGGAGACCCCCCATGAACAGCCATTCGACAGCCATCGCCCACGCGGCATCGGCTGCATTCGCTTCTGTCCGAAGCGCCTTCCGCACGCCGACCACGGAAGCGAGCCGTTCATGAACAGCGCCTACAAGACGATCTGGAATGCCGCGATCGGCGCCTGGGTGGCCGTCTCGGAAACCACGCGCGCGCGCGGCAAGCGCAGCACCAGCCAGCGTGCGGGCCGCGCGACACGTCTCGTGGGGCTGACCAGGATCGGCATGCTTCCGGCACTCGGGGTGTTCGGTGCGCTGCAGCTCGCGGGCGGTGCGGCCTGGGCCGCCTGCACGCCGGCCGCGCCGGGAGACGGCGCCTTCGTCAGCTGCACCGGCGCGCCGATCCTGCTGCCGCCCAATCCCAACAGCTTCCTGAGCAACGCGAACGGTCTCAACGTCACGGTGCAGGCCGGCGCGGTCATGAGCACGCTGCCCGGCGGCACGGCGTTGAACTTGGGCGGCACCGGCATCACGCTCACCAACCTGGGTGCGATCGATGCCAATGCGGCGGGCTCGCTGGTGCTGGCGCGCGCGCTGTCGATCGGCAACCTGATCGCGCCCGGCAGCGGCGCGCTGGCGGTGAACAACCAGGGCAGCATCGAAGGCACCTACAACGGTACTTTCGGGCTGTCGGGCATCGCCATGCTGATCGCCAACGCCGGCCAGAGCACGATCACCAACGCGGGCACGATCGGACTCGCCGCGCAGGGAGCCTTCGACCCGATCAATGGCATCGCGGTCGGCATCTACGGCGGCGGCAACGTCAACTTCACGAACACCGGCACCATCACGGGTCGGGTCGCGTTCCAGAGCCCGACCGCCGGCGGCAACCGCTTCGTCAATGCGGGCACCATCAACGGCAGCGTCGCGCTCGGCAGCGGCGAACGCGACGACACCTTCATCGCGGTCACCGGTTCGAGCATCAACGGGGGGCTGGGGCCGCTGCCCGGCGTCACGGTCCCGACGGCGGCGAACAGCTTGCTGGCCTACGCGGCCGCCGGCACGGTCGATGCGGGCGTGGGCGGCACCGACACGCTGGTGCTGCAGAACACCGTCAGCAGCCCGGGCTCGGGCAGCGGGGGCAGCGGCACGATCTCGTCGACCCAGTACCTCAACTTCGAGAACCTCCTGGTCAACAGCGGAACCTGGACCCTGCAGGGCCCGGTCGTCAGCGGCAGTGCCGTGCTCAACGGCGGTATCGCGATCTTCGACAGCGCGCTGTCCTTCGGCACCGGCACGCTGACCGGCAGCGGCGGCGCGATGCAGGCCTCGGTGGATGGCCTCGCGTTGGCGCAGAACGTGAACCTCACCAGCGGCCTGATCGTGCAGGGCGCCAACAGCTTCACGCTGGGCGGCACCGTCAGCGGCGGCGCCGGCCTCATCAAGAACGGCACCGGCACGCTCACGCTGAACGGCGTCAACACCTTCAGCGGCGGTTTCGCACTCAACGGCGGCGGCCTGACGCTGGGCAACGCGAGTGCGCTCGGCTCGGGCCTGTTCCTGGTGGGCGGCAATGTCGCTCTCAACACCTTCTTCACCGGCACGCTCAACAACCAGGTGCAGCTCAGCGGCGCGCTGACGCTCGACGGGACGGGCACGCTGACCTTCGGCGCACCCATCTCGGGGGCCGGCAGCCTGAGGTCGAACGGCAACCTTGCACTGGCCGCCAGCAACACCTATGGCGGCGGCACGACGATGGGCGGCGGCAGGCTGGACGTGGGCAGCAACACGGCACTCGGCACCGGCGACCTCACCATCGACGGCGCCTCCGTGCTGACCGGCGCGGCCGGCGTGACGCTCGCCAACAACGTGGTGCTTAACAACACGCTGAACTTCGGCGCGGCCGGCAGCGGCGGCGCGCTCACGCTCAATGGCGTGATCAGCGGCGCCGGCGGCATCAGCCTGGCTGGCGCGCCGGGCGTCACGCTCAACGGTGCCAACACCTTCACCGGTGGCTTCAACCTCGGCGCCGGCACGCTCACCGTGGGCAACGACACGGCGCTGGGCCAGGCCGGCGTCACGGTCAGCGGCCCGAGCTCGCTCGCGTCGAACCAGGCAGTGAGCCTCGCCAACGACTTCCGCCTCAATGCGGCGCTCACCGTCGGCGGTGCCAACGACCTCGCGCTCAACGGCGCGATCACCGGCCTTCGCGCATTGACGAAGAACGGCACGGGCCGCCTCACGCTGGGCGGCGCGAACAACTTCTCGGGCGGCGTGAACCTGGAATCCGGCGCGCTGCGCGTGGGCACCGACACCTCGCTGGGCGGCGGCGACCTGACGGTGAGCGGCACGGCCGCGCTCGACGCGAGCGCGGCCGTGAACCTCGCGAACGACGTGGTGCTCAATGCGAACCTGAACGTCGATGGCGCGAACGACATCGCGCTCGGCGGCCAGATCCTGGGCACCGGCGGCATCATCTACAGCGGCACCGGCACCTTGACGCTCGGCAAGGCCAACGGCTTCACCGGCGGCACCACGCTCAACAGCGGCACGCTGAGCCTCGGCGACGGCCTCGCGCTGGGGGGCGGCAAGCTCTCGGTGGCCGGCAACGCGAACCTGCGCAGCGGCGTGGCGAACATCGGGGTGAACAACGGCGTGACGCTGGGTGCCGGCGCCACGCTCGGCGTGGACGGCAGCAACCCGCTGACGCTGACCGGCACCATCGACGGCGACGGTGCGCTCGCGTTGTCCGGCACGGGCGCGGTGGGTCTGACCGGTGCCAACACCTACGGCGGCGGCACGACCGTCACGGGCACCACGCTGATCGTCGCCAACACCAGCGGCAGCGCCACCGGCAGCGGCGCGGTGCAGGTGCAGGGCGGCGGCACGCTCGGCGGCAGCGGCAGCATCGCGGGCACGGTGAACGTGGGCGAAGGCATCCTGTCGCCCGGTGCCGGCGGCGCGGGCACGCTGACCGTCGGCGGCCTGAACCTTGCGGCCGGCTCGACGCTGAACTACGAGCTCGGCCAGGCCGGCGTGGCGGGCGGGGCGCTCAACGACCTGATCAGCGTCAACGGCAACCTGCAGCTCGACGGCACGCTCAACGTGACGCAGTCGCAGGGCGGCAAGTTCGGTGCCGGTCTCTACCGGCTCATCGACTACACGGGCACGCTGACCGACAACGGCCTGGAGATCGGCACCGCGCCGACCGACGCGAAGAACCTGCAGGTGCAGACCAGCGTCGCGAACCAGGTCAACCTGGTCAACAGCGACGGCGTGACGCTCACGCTGTGGGACGGCGGCGATCCGGCGAACTTCAACGACGGCAAGATCGCCGGCGGCAGCGGCACCTGGCGCGCGGGGGGCTCGACCTCGAGCTGGACCGGCGTCGACGGCGCGCTCAACGCCGGCTGGCAGCAGGATGGCGTGGCCATCTTCAGCGGCCAGGCCGGCATCGTCACGGTCGACACCCAGGGCGGGGCGAAGCCGGTGGGCATCGGCGGCGCGCAGTTCGCGGTCGACGGCTACACGGTCAACGGCGATGCGCTCACGATCGGCGCGCCGGCCACGTTGGTGCGCGTGGGCGACGGCACCGCGGCGGGTGCGGGCATGACCGCGACCATCGCTTCCGAGATCGCCGGCGCGGGCGGCCTGGTCAAGGACGACCTGGGCACGCTGGTGCTGGACGGCAGCAACAGCTACAGCGGCGGCACCACCATCAAGGGCGGCATCCTGCAGATCGCGTCGGATGCCAACCTCGGCGCGGTCGGGGGCGGCCTCGCGCTCGAAGGCGCCACCTTGCACGTGACGGGCGACACGGCCAGCAAGCGCGCCGTGAGCCTGGGAACGGGGGTCAACAGCTTCGACATCGACCAGACCGTCGCGCTGGACGGCACGGTCAGCGGCGCGGG
>NZ_JBZAYE010000156.1:0-13813 GCF_058244205.1 Variovorax sp. 20P10.2.4 | reverse complement strand
GCCTCGGGCCGCACGCCGAGCCCGGCGTCGATCGCCGCGAGCAGCTGCGGGCTGTAGCGCTGGCGCAGGATCTCGTTGCCCGCGAGCGGCACGTAGCTGTCGGACAGGAGGCGCGCCACCGACGGCGGCGGTGCGCGGCCGCACACGGCCACGTGCATCACGGCCGCGAGCGCGTAGACGTCGGTCCATGCGCCCTGCGACATGTCGGGCATCTCGGCGTACTGCTCGATCGGCGCGTAGCCCGGCTTGAGGATCACCGTGATCGCCTGCGTCTTGTCGGTGATCACGCGCCGCGCCGCGCCGAAGTCGAGCACCACCGGCCGGCCCGAGCCTTCGAGCAGGATGATGTTGTCGGGCGCGATGTCGCGGTGGTAGCAGTTGGCGCCGTGCATCACGCCGAGCGCCTGCGTGACGCCGTCCATGATGCGGATGAGCCAGGCCTCGTCGACGCCGGCGGGGATCGACACCAGGGCCTGGCGCAAGGTGTCGCCGCGGTAGAAGGGCATCACCATGTAGGTGGTGCCGCGTTCCTGCCAGAAGCGGTAGACCTTGAGCAGCGAGGGGTGGTCGAACTGGGCGAGCAGGCGGGCTTCGTTGATGAAGCTGCGCATGCCGAGGTCGAAGGTTTCGCGGTGGCGTTCCGACAAGGGGACGACGCTGCCGTCGCCCTGGCGGGTGGAGAGGGAGGAAGGGAGGTATTCCTTGATGGCTACGACGCGTTCGAGGGTGTGGTCCCAGGCTTCGTAGACGACGCCGAAGCCGCCTTGGCCTATGACTCGGGTGATCTCGAATTCTGCGAGGCGGCTGCCTACGGGGAGGAGGCCGGCTTCGTGGGGTGTTCCTTGGGATGGGCCCGTGGCTGGGTTCGTCGGCGGGTTTGTTGGGGCGAACAGCGGGTTGTTCGTTCTCGTGGGTTGGCCGGATGTGATGACCGTGGCGCTGTCGTCCAGGGGCGTGGTTCGGGGGACGACTCGGGTGCGGTCGTCGTTGCCTTCGGGCTTGATTTCCTCGGTCATGGGATAAGGGCCTCGAGGTGGCTTGCTCCCTGCGGGAGGCTGTTGGCCGGGTCTCGCCCCGGCGGGCGAGTCACTTTCTTTTGCTTCGCCAAAAGAAAGTAACCAAAGAAAAGGCGACCCCACTGTCTGCGACCCCTTCGCTGCGCTACGGGGCAACCTGCGGTGCTCGCGTTTCGCGGGGTCTCGCAGAACTCGCTTCGCTCAAACAGCTGCGAGCCCTTATCCGCGAAACGCTGCGCTCCTCGGCGCAGCCAGAGGGGATCAGAGTCAACGCGCCATGGCGCGTCCTTGTGTGGGGTGGGGTGGCGCGCAGGCCTTGGGTCTTCTGCTACCCAGGCCGAGCGAAGCGAAGGCCCGTTGGGTTTCTGCGGCCGAGCGCAGCGATGGCCCGAACCACTCCCCTCTGGCTGTGCCGAGGAGCGCAGGCGTAGGCGGGATAAGGGCCGCAGCTGTCTGAGCGCAACGAAGTGGAGCGAGTTCTGCGGACCCCCGCCGTAGCCGAGCACCGCAGGTTGCCCGTAGCGAAGCGGAGGGACACAGACAGTGGGGTCGCCTTTTCTTTGGTTACTTTCTTTTGGCGAAGCAAAAGAAAGTGACTCGCCCGCCGGGGCGAATTCCCGGCCAACAGCCCCAAAAAAACAATCAGAGGAAGACAAAGCTCACTCCCCTCCCCCAAGAAACAGCGCCTCGAACTGCAGATCCATCGGCAGCCCCACGCAAACCATCCGCAGCCCGCTTTCAACGGAAGGATCCCCAATCCACAAAGAGGCCCCTTCCAAAGGCAAAGCCAACGCACCCTCAGAAGACGAAGCCTCAGACCCAGCAGCACCACCAAACAACCGAGCCAAAGCAGCATCAAACCGCGCCGCATCCAGATCCAGCTCCAGCCCTTCCAGAGCAGCCTGAGTAGCCCCCCCCCACCACCGCAAGGCAGCCACCAACGCAGCCCCCTCGAGCTCAGAGAGCAGCGGGTCTTCCAACTCCACAGCCACGGTGAAAGGAAAGTACCGCCCCACCCCATCGACCGATGGCATCAACACCCCGATCCACCCCCGCTCCCCCGCCACCCGAGGCCCGAGCACGAAGCACCACACCGGCGCCTCGAGGTAGTGCGAAGTCCAGTCCGCATGCCGATCCCGCAACCGGGCGAGCCCGCGCTGCAGCCACGCATCCCACACCTCCCGAAACGATTCGGGCAAGCGGCGATGCGCGAAGTCCCCCATCCCCGGCAACTTGCCGAACCATCCCGGCAATTGCGTGGAAGCGAACAACGGGGACGAGGCGAGGTTCACAAGCCCTCCGGGCACGAGAACTCGCGCAGTTCCTTCAACCGGATCGGGTGCTGCACGCTGTTGGTCGTCACCTCGAAGCGGGTGCGCCGGTTGCCGACCTGGAAGGTGATGAAGAACTTCTCGGGTGCGTCGCCGGCCTCGAGCTGGCCGTCGTCGAGCGTGCGGAACAGTGCCCACGGCCCATCGACCGCCGAGCCCGAGCTGCCCGTGGCCGAGGGCGGGCTCACCTGCACGCGCACCTGGTTGCTGCCCTTCGGGCCGGGCCACTGCACGGCCATCGGCACCACGGGGCCGTGCGCGTACTTCACGAGCTGGCCGTCGACGTCGAGGATGAACTGCGTGATGCTCGCGTCCATCTCCACCGGCTTGAAGTCCAGCCGCATCGAGGGACCGCGCCCGCCACCGCGGAAGAAGATCTCCTTGATGCGCGCCGCGCGTTCGAACTGCGCCAGTGCCTGCGTGGTGATGGCGCCGCGCTCGGCCACGGGCTTGTAGCGCCACGGCCGCGTGCTGGTGTCGACCAGGGCGGCCAGCCGCTTCTGGAAGAAGTCGTCCATCAGGCCGCCGGCGCCGAACATCTGGCCGAAGTCCTCGGGCAGCACGTCGCGCTTGCTGCTCTGCACGAAGGGATAGCGGCCCGCGATGGCGCGCGCGCAGAACTCGGCCACGGGGCGCAGGTCTTGGCTCAGGTTGCCGCGCTCGGCCACCTGGGCCTGCGTGGCGCCGGTCTGGCTCAGGTTCTCGATCATGCTGCGCACCGGCTCGGGCAGGCGGCCGGCGTCGGACTTGAGCTTGCCGGCCACGTCGCCGGGCGGCGGCGAGGTGCGGCCCTTGACCGCGGTGTCGACGGCGTTGAGGTAGACGTAGACCTCGTTGAACAGCTTGAGCGCGTCGTCGATCGGCGCCGGCTGGTTCGGGCCGCCGGCGGTGACGAGGCGGCGCAGCGATTCGAAGCGGTCGTCGACGATGCTCTCGATGCGCTTGCCGGGCGCGACCTGGCGGCCGGGGTCGCCGCCGAACAGGTCCTCCAGGCCCTTGCGCGTGTTGCGCACGGTCTCCGAGGCCTTGCTCACCACGTCCTTGTTGGCGTCGGCGGCGGGAATCAGCGTGGTCTGCTTGACCACGGCGCGCAGGAAGTTCGCGAGCGGCGAATCCACGCCCGAGAGGATGCGCGCGGTCTCGATGTTCTTGTCGAGGCCGGTGACGCGGATCAGCCGCACGTCGGCCAGCAGCGCCTCCCACTGCTTGACGTACTCGGCCAGGTAGAGCCGGCGCACGCGGTCGGTGAGCTCGCCGAGCGCGGCCGCGTCGCGCAGCCGGTCGGCGGTGCTGCGGTCCTGGCCCAGCACCCACGGGTCCTCCTGCGCGAGCAGGCCGGTCAGCACCACCACCTCGTTCTGGAAGCGCTTGTGGTAGCCGTCGTAGGTGAACATGCCGGGCACGCCCTCGGTCAGCGGCTTGCCGCTGATGCGCTCGAACACCAGCGGGCCCGAGGGACCGGTGGCCTGCGCCACGCTGAAGGCCGGGATGTCGCGCGAGGCGCGCTGGCGCTTCAGGCGGCTGAACACGCGCTGCTCGAGCGGATAGCTCGCGAGCACGGCGCGCACGCTGCGCACCAGGTTCTCGTCCACCTTGAGCGGGGAGCGCGGCGGGCCCTGCGCGATCAGCACGTCGAGCTGGTCCTCGAGCTGCTTGCGCTGGTCCTCGGGAATGCCGCGGTCGAGGCTGCGCGACCAGTCGAGCGTGATCCAGGCCTTGAGCGCCTCGGGATCGAAGTGCTCGGGCTGGTAGAGCATCAGGTAACTCTTGAGCGCCTCGTAGGTGTACTCGAGGTTGTCCTTCTGCGCGGTGCGCAGCTGGTCCTCGAGCCGCTTGGCGATCTGCGGCAGGAAGGCCTCGTTGAGCGCGCGCTGGTGCACCAGCATGGCGGCGGCATCGAGCTTGTCGCCCTGGTAGAGGCCCAGGGTCATGGCCAGCGGCTCGTCGCCCAGGCGGTTCTCGGGCGTGCGCCAGATGTCGCGCAGGTTCTGCAGCACCGGCGCCACCTCGACCAGGTTCTGCACGCGCGCCGGCAGCGCGGCCAGGTTCTGCTTGGCCGGCTCGACGCGCGCCTCGACCGACTTCAGGTAGTCCATGTTGCGCAGCGTGCTGTAGCCCCAGGCCGCGAGCAGGCCCACCGTGAGCAGCGTCATCGCGGCCACGGCCGCGAAGCGCAGCGTGTGGCGGCGGCGCTCGAGCTTGACGTCGGCGCCGGCCAGGCGCTGCTCGGGGAACACCACCTCGCGCAGCAGCGTGGTGAGGAAGTAGCTGCGCCCGCTCGACTTCTGCGGCGCGAGCATCGCGCGCTCGATGCCGAAGCTGCGCGACAGGCTGCCCATCACGCGGTCGATCGGGCTGCCTTCCTGCGTGCCGCTGGTGAAGTACACGCCGCGCACCCACGGCGGCTGGGTGAAGCGCGAGCCGGTGAAGACCTGGTCGAGCAGGTCCGACAGCAGCGGGCCGATGGAGCCGAACTGCGCCGGGAAGCCGAAGATCGCGGCACGCCGCGTGCCGTCGGTCTCGCGCTGCATGCGCGCGATCAGGCCGTCGTTGACGCGGTGGTGCAGCAGCGCGAACTCGCGCTGGAACGCGGTCGACAGGCCCTTTTCGTCGACCTGCTGGTTCTCCTCGGGCGGCAGGGTGAAGCCGAACACCTGCGCGCGCTGTTCCTTGCCGAGGTCGTCGAAGTAGTCGGTGAAGCCGTACAGCAGGTCGCTCTTGGTGACCAGCACGTAGACCGGCAGCCGCGTCGTGAGCTTGCCGTCGAGCTCGAGCAGGCGCGCGCGGATCGAGGCCGCGAGCTGCGAGCGCGCCTCGGGGCCCTGGCTCAGCAGGTCGCCGACGCTGACGGTGAGGAACACGCCGTTAAGCGGCCGGCGCGGGCGCACCTTCTTGAGCAGGCCGAGGAAGCCTTCCCAGGCGTTCTTGTCCTCCGACTGGTGGCTGTCCTGCGTGGTGTAGCGGCCCGCGGTGTCGATCAGCACGGCCTCGTCGGTGAACCACCAGTCGCAGTTGCGCGTGCCGCCCACGCCGCGGATGGCGCCGGGGCCGAACTTCTCGGCCAGCGGGAACGACAGGCCCGAGTTGACCAGCGCGGTGGTTTTGCCCGCGCCCGGCGCGCCGATGAACACGTACCAGGGCAGGTCGTAGAGATAGCTGCCGCCCGAGATCGAGAGCCAGTCGCGCCAGCCGGGCTTCTTGCCGGCCGCGTGCAGCTTCATCTGCTTGAGCGTGGCCACGGCCTCGTTGAAGCGCGTGTCGAGGATCTGCTGCTCGCCGGCCACCGGCGTGCCGGCCTTGGCCGCGGGCGCCTTCATCAGGCCGTCGGTCAGGTGCTGGCTGGCGCGGCGCGCGCGCCAGCGGCGGTAGATGGCGCGCAGCAGCACCAGCAGCACGATCACGCCGATGACGATGGCGCGCACGGTCTCGCTCTCGAGCGGCGCCAGCGCGCCGATCTTCACCAGCGGGCCGATCCACCAGATAAGCAGTGCGACGACGATCAGCGCGAGCAGCGTCAGCAGCAGCGGGCTGAACAGGAAGCCGAAGATTTTCTTGATCATTTGGTCGCTCCCGTGGCGGGCGACGGCGTGGCAGGCGCGGCGGCGGGCGCCGACGCCAGGCGCTCGGGCTCGGTCAGCAGCACCACCTCGACGCGGCGGTTGCGCGCGCGGTTGGCGGGCGAGTCGTTGGGCGCGACCGGCTCGGCATCGGCCTTGCCGTCGGAACGCATGCGCGCCGGATCGACCAGCGTCGACAGCGCGCCCTTGACGGCGTCGGCGCGCGCGGCCGACAGGTGCCAGTTCGATGGATAGCGCAGCGAGCGGATCGGCTGGTTGTCGGAATGGCCGGTGATCAGCACCTCGCCCTTGACCTCGGCCAGCGCCTGGCCGATGCGGCGCAGCACCGGCAGCGACTGCGCCATCGGGTCGGCGCTGCCCGAGCTGAAGAAGGAGTCGCCGCGCAGCCGCACCACGCTGCGGTCGGCCTCGTCGGTCACGGTGACCAGGCCCTGTTTGATCTCGGGCTCGAGGAAACGCGCGAGCCGCGGCGTCTTGGCCGGCGCGGCCGGCGGCGCGATCTGGATGTTGGGCACGCGCAGGCTCGACAGCGCCGAGTAGGTGGTGTCGGAGCGGTAGTTGAGCGTGAGCCGCAGCCCGAACCAGGCCAGCGCGAGCAGCAGCGCGAAGCCGGCCGCGAACACCCACAGCGGCAGCGACTCGCGCAGCCGCACCGTGCCCGCGCCCTGCCCGCGCCAGTGCGGCGAGAGCTCGGGCTCGACCGCGGGGCGGTCCTTGGCGATCAGGTCGGCCAGCCGCTGGCGCACCGAGTCGAGCTGCGCGCGGCCGTTGTCGACCACGCGGTAGCGGCCCTCGAAGCCGAGCGCCAGCACGCTGTAGATCAGCTCGAGCAGCTGGCGGTGCGTGGGCACGTCCTGCGCGAGCTTGGCCAGCAGCTGGAACACCTTCTCGCCGCCCCAGGTCTCGTTGTGGAACTGCACCAGCAGGCTCTGCTTGTTCCAGCCGGCCTGCACGCCCCAGGGCGTGTTGGCCACCGCCTCGTCGAGCGCGGTGCACAGCACGTAGCGCGCGGCCAGCACCGATTCGTTGCTCACGCCCGCGCGGCGCGCGTTCTGGTCGAACTGGTTGACGGCCTCGGCGGTCGAGGCGCGCAGCGCCGGCACGTTGGGCGGCTGCACCAGGTTGCGCAGCTTGCCGATCAGCACCAGCAGCTTGCCGGCCGCCGACACCAGCGGATTGAGCAGGCCGAGTTCGCCGAGGTCGGCCGCCGGCGTGGGATCGGTGGCGGGAAAGAAAGGCGCCGGCGTGGCCGAGGCCGCCGGCGCGTTGGCCGGCGTGCGCGGCTTGGGCTTGATGACCGTGCGCTCGGACTCGAAGGCGGCGAAGGGGTCGGGTGTGGTCATGGTTTTTCCGTCCTGTGCCGATGGCTAGCCACGGATCGCCCAGAACGCGAGGTCGAGGCCCGGGAAATCGCCCGCGATGTGCATCGCGACGCCGCCCGACTGCTCGAGCTGGCGCCAGAGGTCGCTGTTGCGGGTCTCGAGCTCGAAGTAGTTCGCGCCCGAGTGGAACGGGATCTGGCGCGGCGCCACCGGCATCGGCGTCAGCGTGACGCCCGGCAGCGCGAGGTTGACGAGGTCGCGGATGCGCTCGACCGGGCCGATCTTGACCTGCGTCGGGAAGCGCGCGCGCAGTGCCTCGCTGGGCATGTGCGCATTGACCGCGAGCACGAAGACCGCGTTGCGCTGCAGCTCGACGTCGCTGATCACCGCCACGCGCACGCCGTGCTTGCGGTCGTGCAGGTCGATGCGGATCGCCGACTGCTCGAGCACCATCGACAGGCTGCGGCGCAGGTCGTCCATCAGCGGCCGGAAGCTCAGCGCGAGGTCGTCGTGGATGTAGGGACCGAAGCGCGCCACGCGGCGCGAGTCGCGGAAGCTCGCGAGGTCGCCGGCCAGGCCCAGCGCCTGCTCGAAGAAGCGCTGCGGATGCAGCATCGCGCTCTTGGCGAGGTGCGCGAACACCGCCTCGTTGCGGTTCACGGTCTGCAGCAGCATGAAGTCGGCGATCTCGGCCACGCCGCCGGTGCCGCCCTGCGTCATGCGCCCGGCCAGCGCCTCGCCGCGCTGGCGCAGCAGGCCCAGCAGCTCGTCGAGCCAGGCGCGGATCACCGCATGGCCCGCCACGTCGAGCAGCGGCGGCAGCATCGCGCGCTCGAGCTGCACCTGGTTGTCGACGCGGCGCTCGACCACGCGCGCCACGCCCAGCGTGGTCCAGGCATCGGTGGCCTCGCTGGCGCGCATCAGCCGCGTGTGGAGCTGGCCCAGCTGCAGCATCGCGGTGCGCTCGCCGGCGGTGTTGGAGTCGGGCACGTCGGACTCGAGCACGCGGTGGCGCACCAGTTCCTCGTACTCCTCGGCATCGGCCTCGCGGGCCCCGGCGCGGCGCAGCGGCAGCGCCAGCACCACGGCCTCGTCGCGCATGGTCTGGGGGATGTCGATCGGTTCGGGCAGCGGATCGACCGCCGGCATGTCGAACACCGTGCCGTCGCCGAACACGCCCACCGCGCGCACCAGCGCCAGCTTGCCCAGCGTCAGCGCGGCCTGGTCGATCTCCAGTTCGGCGAAGCCCCAGGCATAGGGCGTGGTGGAGCGCAGCAGCACGTGCCGCGCGTGATCGGCATGTCGTTCGCTCTGCTGCAGGTGCTGGGGCTGCAGCAGCATCCCCTCGCTCCAGACCACTTTTGTTCGCCAACTCATCCGCTCGCACTCCGTCAACGGCAAGGGCTGCCTGTAAGAAGCGGTGAGTTTCCGGCGCGCGAAGTCGTGGGCAAATCCGCCTTAAGGCCTAGCTAACGGCATAGGCGGCGCGCGAGGACGTACGGCGAAGGGAGTAGACGCGGGCCCGATGCGGGCTCGAAAGCGACGGGGATGGCGCCGCGAAACGGACGCGCGGCCCAAGCGCGTCAGCGCGCGGGCGTGCCGCCGAGCATGCGCACCTGGTCGGCGTAGACCTTCTCGATGCGCTGCAGCCGCTGCTCGCGCGCGGCATCGTTGACCCACTGCGCGGCCATCGCGCGCTGGCGGCCGAGCTGGCGGTCGAGCCGGGCCTGCGGCAGCAGCGCGCTGTCGTCGGCCGCCGCATAGCCGAAGCCGGCGCGCAAGGTCTTGAGCACCTCGCGCTCGGCATCGGCGCGCGGCCCCTTGCCCTGGCCGTAGTTGGTCAGGAAGGACTGCAGCCGGGCCTGGAACTCGGGCGGCCAGCCGCGCCGCACCACCATCGGCGCGCCCGGCGGCGGCTGCGATTCCCACACCACCTGCAGCCGCTCGGCCTCGACCGGGAACTGCTCGCGGAAGCGCTCGAAGTCGGTGCTGTTGTTGGTGGCGACGTCGGCATCGCCATTGGCCACGGCCAGCGCGGTGGCCTGGTGCGTGTCGACGATCTCGCTGCGAAAGCGCGTCTCCATCGCGATGTGGTGGGGCAGGAACAGCTCGCTCTGCGGCACCTGGAAGCCGGTCACCGAGCGGCTGTCGCCGCGCGCGAGCCGCCATGACTCGGGTTTGGCGAGCAGCGCCTCGAGGCTGTTGAAGGGCGGCGCCTTGCGCATCAGCAGCACGGCGCGGTGCTCGGGCATGCCGGGGCGGCGCGCGATCTGCGCGATCACCTTCATGCGGCCCTGGGTCACGGCATCGAGCGCCATCTTGGCCGACAGGAAGGCCATGTCGATCTCGTCGCGGCCGATGGCGCGGTCGAGCTCCTCGTACGAAGACACCGAGTAGGCGCTCACCGGCACGCCGATGGAACGGCCGAGGTCGGCCAGCAGCGGCGTCCACAGCGCGCGCGACTCGACCGCGCCGCCCAGCGGCAGCACGCCGAAGCGGATCGCCTTGACGGGCTCCGGCTGCGTGGCCTGCGCGGCCGGCACCGCGGCGCAGACCGCCACGGCCAGCACCGCCAGCCACGCGGCGCGCAGCCAGGCGATCAAGGCGAGACGTCCTTCAGCACGCCGACCTGCTCGGCATAGCCGCTGTCCAGCCGCTGCAGGCGGGCCTGGCGCGCGGCGTCGTTGACCCATTGCGCGGTCTTGGCGTTCTGCGTCGCGAGCTGGTAGGCCAGCTTGGCCGCGGGCAGCAGCGAGCTGTTGTCGGCCGGCACGAAGCCCGCGAGGTCGTGCAGCGACTTCAGCACCACGCGCTCGGCATCGCCGCGCGGCCCCTTGGCGCGACCGTAGGCCACGAGGAAGGCCTGCACGCGCTGGCGCAGCTCGGGCGGATAGTCGCGCCGCATCACGATCTGCGCATGCGGGATCAGCTCCGACTCCCACAGCACCTGCAGCCGGCCGGCCTCGGCCGGGAAGCGCAGCTTGAAGCGCTCGAAGTCGGCCGTGTTGTTGGTGGCGACGTCGGCCTCGTTGTTGGCCACGGCCAGCGCCGTGACCTGGTGCGTGCCCACCACCTCGCTCGCGAAGCGGGTCTCCATGGCGATGTGGTTGGGCAGGAAGAATTGCAGCTGCGGCACGATGAAGCCCGACACCGACTGCTTCTCGCCGCGCGCGAGGCGCCAGCGCTCGGGGTCGGCCAAGAGACCCGCCAGCGTGTTGAACGGCGGCGCCTTGCGCGCCAGCAGCAGCGCGCGGTAGCCGGGCAGGCCGTCGTGCCGCACCACCTGCGCCACCACCTTCATGCGGCGCTGGCTCACGGCGTCGAGCGCCATCTTGCCCGACAGGAAGGCCATGTCGACGTCGTCGCGCTGGATCGCCTGCTCGAGCGCCTCGTAGGAATTGACCGAGAGCACCGCCACCGGCCGGCCGAGCGCGCGGCTGAGCTCGGCCAGCAGCGGATCCCAGTCGCTGCGCGATTCGAAGGCGCCGCCCAGCGGCAGGATGCCGAAGCGCATCGGCGCGGCCTCGGCGCCATGGCCGCCGGCGGCCGTGAAGCCGCCCTTGACGGTCTGGGCCGGCGTGGACTGGGTCGAGGGGGGAATGGTCGAGACCGAGGGCAGCGAAGGCGGGGCCGGGGTCTGCGCCAGCGCCGCGAACGGCAGCGAGGCACCCAGCAGCGCCGCCGCCAGCCAGCGCGACCAGCGAGGCCGACGGATACCGGTGGGCTCGCAGAGGCCTTGGGAACAGCGCAGGAAAGCCGGCATATTTGGACGGACGAGAGAGGCCGTGACGAACCGGCCGGTCTAACATGGCGAAGCGGACGCCATTAGATATCAACCAGAAGCAGTTTTCGTGATGTTTTTCCCGTCTTCCCTGCCCTGCAAGGCCTCCGTAGGCTCGGCCGCCATGCATTTCCCGCATCCATGAACTGGAACTTCGCCGTCGTCCGCGGCCTGGCGCGGCTCACCTTCGCGCAGCAGCTGATCCTGCTGGCGATGCTGCCGGCCATGGCGGCGACGCTGGTGGCGATCACGGTGCTCACGCGCCAGCACCTGGACAACCTCACCGAGCTGATGCGCGCCAATGCGCAGACGGTGGCGCTGCAGGTGGCCACGGTGGCGCAGGCGCCGATCGTGCGCATGGACCGGCGCGCGCTGCAGCGCACCGCGCAGTCGGGCACCTACCAGCCGCATGTGCAGCAGGTGCAGATCTGGTCGGACGACGGCGAGATCGTGGCCAACTCCGAGACCATGGACCGCGCGCGCGGCGAGGGCCTGCAGGTGGTGGTGCCGATCGTCGGCGACGACGGCCGCACCAGCGGCAAGGTGATGGTCGAGATCAGCCTCGGCGCGGTGCAGAACGCGCGCCGCTCGGTCTGGCTCAACGTGGTGCTGGTGCTCGGCGCCAGCCTGGTGGGCGTGGGCCTGGCCGGCTGGTGGGCGGCACGCCGCATCAGCGAGCCGATCCGCGCGCTCGGCAAGGCGGTCGACCGGCTCGGTGCCGGCGAGGCCGCGAGCGTGACGATCGAGGGCACCTCCGAAGTGCAGCACCTGCAGCGCGGCTTCAACGAGGCCGCGCGCGCGCTCGCCGAGAGCCACCGGCTGCTGCAGAGCCGCATCACCGAGGCCACGGCCGAACTGGCGCGCAAGAACCAGCAGCTCGAGGTCGCGAGCCAGGCCAAGACCCGCCTGCTCGCCGCCGCCAGCCACGACCTGCGCCAGCCGCTGCATGCGCTCACGCTGTTCTCCGACGGCCTGGCCAACGGCGAGACCGATCCGCTGCGGCTGCAGCGCATCGGCCACATCCGCGAATGCGTGGACTCGCTCGACCGGCTGTTCTCCGAGCTGCTGAACCTCTCGCAGCTCGACGCCGGCGTGCTGCAGCCGCAGTGGGTCGACTTCCCGCTCGACCGGCTGTTCGACGAGATCAGCCGCAACTTCCGCCCGGTGGCCGAGCAGCAGGGCCTGCGGCTGGTGGCGCGCAAGACCGACCTGTGGGTGCGCTGCGACTACGTGATGCTGTCGCGCATCCTCAACAACCTGGTGTCGAACTCGCTGCGCCACACGCTCGAGGGCGGCGTGCTGATCGGCGCGCGCAAGCGCGGCCGCGGCGTGCGCATCGACGTGGTCGACACCGGCGTGGGCATCGCGCAGCAGCACCAGGCGCGGGTGTTCGAGGAGTTCTACCAGGTCGAGCCCTCGGGCCGCCAGGCCTCGCGCGGCACGCGCGGCATGGGCCTGGGCCTGGCCACGGTGCAGCGGCTGGCCGAGCTGCTCAACACGCGCGTGGAACTGAGCTCGCGCCTCAACAAGGGCACCTGCGTGCGGGTGCTGGTGCGCTCGGCGCCGGCCGCATTGCCCGCGCCGGCCGTGACCGCGCCGCACGTGCCCGAGAACGACGAGCGCTGCCTCGAGGGCCTGCGCATCCTCGTGATCGACGACGAGCGCACCATCCTCGAAGGCCTGACCGTGGTGCTGTCGAACTGGGGCGCCTCGGTGCTGGCCGCGCAGACCCGCACCGAGGCGCTCGCCATGGCCGACACCTGGCCCGTGCCGCCCGACGTGGTGGTCAGCGACCTGCTGCTGCAGGGCGGCGACAACGGCCTCGACGTGATCGCCGCGCTCGAGCGTCATCCGCGCGGCATCGGCACCGGCACCGCGCGCCTGCTGGTCACCGGCGAGACCAAGCCCGATCGCCTGCGCGAGGTGCAGAGCGCGGGCATCACCGTGCTCTACAAGCCGGTGTCGCCGCGCGTGCTGCGCCAGGCGATCCTGGCGCAGCGCACGGCCGCGATGCAGGCCGTGCAGGCCTGAGAACGCGTTCCTGGCAACGGTCTTCGGTGGCGATACGCCATCGGAGATAGGCCAAGCGGCCGTCGGCGCGTGAACTTCCTCACAGCCCCGCAGGGTGCGCGCCGCGGGCATAAGCCCTCCGCCTTATCGCGCGAAGCAGGGCCCTTCCGTACATTGAGCCATCGCCCCTTGTGGCAGAAGCCTTCATGTCCGTCGCCGCGAAAACCTCTCCCCCGATCCACTGCACGACCCGGTTGCTGCGAGGTGCCGCCCGCGCGTGGCTGGCCTGCGCCGCGCTGCTGGGCGCCGCGCTGTGCCCGGCCGCCGGTTTCACGGTGCTGATGGGCGACGACCTCGCCGCGCATGCCGAGTTCGTGCAGCAGCTGCGCCAGGGGCTGGACCCCGCGAGCCGCTTCGAGCTGGTGCGGCTCGCGCCCGGTTCGTCCGGCGTGCCCGACAACGCGGCGGCCGAACCGGGCGACGTCAACGTCGGCGTGCGCACGCGCAGCATGCGGTCCTCGATCTCGAGCGCCGAGGGCGGCTCGCTGACCATGGCGGTGGGCGCGGTGGCCGCGCGCGCCGCCATCGAGCGCCCGGGCCAGGAACCGCTGGTGCTCGCGATGCTGAGCCGGCTCGACTACGAAGGCCTGCGCACCAGCCCCGCGCTGCGCCGCACCGACCGCCGCGTCGGCGTGCTGCTGCGCGACCCGGCCATGGCCGACCAGCTCGCGCTGGTGGGTGCGGTGCTGCCGGCGCAGCGCCACCGCATCGGCGT
>NZ_JBZAYE010000155.1:0-13832 GCF_058244205.1 Variovorax sp. 20P10.2.4 | reverse complement strand
CGTGGTGCCCACGCCGCTGCCCTCCGACCTGCAGGCCTACCTCGATCAGCAGGAGCGCGAGATCCTCGTGCGCGCGCTGCACGAGAGCGGCTTCAACCGCACGGCCGCCGCCGCGCGCCTGGGCATGAGCCTGCGCCAGATCCGCTACCGCATCGCGCGCCTGGGCATCAACACGCCCAACGGCGACGATGGCGCGAGCAGCCATGTCGACGACTGAAGACGGCCTGCGCGCCTCCGCGGGCGATGCGCTCTGGCGCGACGGCTGGTACCGCTTCGCGAAGGCGCTGCCCTCGCCCAACTTCGGACCGCGCCCCGCGCCGGCACGCGAGCGCATCGACCTCGTCGTGCTGCACTCGATCAGCCTGCCGCCCGGCGAGTACGGCGGCGACGCGGTGCAACGGCTCTTCACCAACCAGCTCGACTGGGACGCGCATCCTTACTTCGAAAGCATTCGTGGGCTCGAGGTGTCCTCGCATTTCTACGTGCGCCGCAACGGAGAACTCTGGCAGTTCGTGAGCGGCGACGATCGCGCGTGGCATGCGGGCGTGTCGTCGTGGCGCGGCCGGGACAACTGCAACGACGACTCGATCGGCATCGAGCTCGAGGGCCTCGAGGGCGGGCCGTTCGAGGACGCGCAGTACGAGACGCTCGCGAGCCTCGCCGCGGCGATCGCGCAGCACTATCCGATTGCGCACATCGCGGGCCACGAGCACATCGCACCGGGCCGCAAGCAGGATCCCGGCGCCGGCTTCGACTGGCATCGGCTGCGCGATCATCTCGGCTGGGGTCCACACATGTTTCCCTCGCAGGTGGTGGAACGCTAATTTTTTCAATCGCTGCACGCCGTGCGATGCCCTGGGCTCGCAGTGCAGCAATCGCTCCATTCGCAAGCGCGATGCGTAGCAACCATGCGCCTTGCAGGCCCAAATCGGCTCGAAAGCCGCATGGAACGTGGGTTGCGAGAGGATGATCCACTGTTCATGCGGCATGGATGGCCGCGAAGCGCGGAAACAGCTTTCTCCTCCCTCTTGAAGCCTGAAGGAAAACGCTACATCTAGTGGGTTGTACACCCCCCGCACCCTAGATATAGTGTGTCCCGGCCGGCCTCAGAGCCGACGAAGCGGCCCCAGCAGCGCCGCTCATCCAACAAGAATTGCCAACCGAGAGGAAGCGAATGCAAACAGCACTGAATACACCTACCGCCGCGCGTGCCATCCCCTCCACGCCGCCCCAGTCCCCCCGCGACACCGCCGGTTCGCCCACCGGACAGAACCTCGCGCACTACCAGATCATCCGCCGCAACGGCGCCGTGGTCCCGTTCGAGCCGAACAAGATCGCGATCGCGATGATGAAAGCCTTCCTGGCCGTGCATGGCACCCAGGGCGCGGCCTCGGCCAGCGTGCGCGAGACCGTCGACGCGCTGACCCAGGCCGTCGTGAAGGCGCTGGTGCGCTCGCGTCCGGGCGGCGGCACCTTCCACATCGAAGACGTGCAGGACCAGGTCGAACTGGGCCTGATGCGCGGCGGCCACCAGGAAGTGGCGCGTGCGTACGTGCTCTACCGCGAACGCCGCACGCAGGAACGCGCGAAGCAGGGTGAGCAGGATGTGCAGGTCGCGGCCCCCGCGCTGCACGTGCTCGACCGCGGCGAACGCGTCGCGCTCGACCTCGGCGAACTCAAGGGCCTGATCGAGTCGGCCTGCCAGGGCCTGGGCGACAGCATCACGGCCGCGCCGATCGTGGCCGAGACGATGCGCAACCTGTACGACGGCGTGCCGCTCGACGAGGTCTACAAGGCCTCGATCCTCGCGGCCCGCACGCTGATCGAGAAGGATCCCGACTACACCTTCGCCACCGCGCGCCTGCTGCTGCACACGATCTTCAAGGAGATCGTCGGCCGCGAAGTCATGCCGGCCGACCGCGCCACCGCCTACGCCGACTACTTCCCCTCCTTCATCAAGAAGGGCGTCGAGAACGAGCTGCTCGACGAGAAGCTGCTGCAGTACGACCTGCCCCGCCTGGGCGCGGCGCTGAAGGCCGAGCGCGACAACCAGTTCGACTACCTCGGCCTGCAAACCCTGTACGACCGCTACTTCCTGCACGTGCGCAAGAGCCGCATCGAGCTGCCGCAGGCCTTCTTCATGCGCGTCTCGATGGGCCTGGCGCTCAACGAGATCGACCGCGAAGCCCGCGCCATCGAGTTCTACGAAGTGCTGTCGTCCTTCGACTTCATGTCGAGCACGCCGACGCTGTTCAACAGCGGCACGCTGCGCTCGCAGCTGTCGAGCTGCTACCTGACCACCGTGCCCGACGACCTCGACGGCATCTACGAGTCGATCAAGGAAAACGCGCTGCTCTCGAAGTTCGCGGGCGGCCTGGGCAACGACTGGACCCGCGTGCGCGCGCTCGGCAGCCACATCAAGGGCACGAACGGCGAATCGCAGGGCGTGGTGCCCTTCCTCAAGGTGGTCAACGACACCGCCGTGGCCGTGAACCAGGGCGGCAAGCGCAAGGGCGCCGTCTGCACGTACCTCGAAACCTGGCACCTCGACATCGAGGAGTTCCTGGAGCTGCGCAAGAACACCGGCGACGACCGCCGCCGCACGCACGACATGAACACCGCCAACTGGATCCCCGACCTGTTCATGCGCCGCGTGATGGAAAAGGGTTCGTGGACGCTGTTCTCGCCCTCGAACGTGCCCGACCTGCACGACCTGTTCGGCGCCGACTTCGAGAAGGCCTACGTCGCCTACGAAGAGAAGGCCGCGCGCGGCGAGATCAAGCCCAGCCGCACCGTGCAGGCCACCGACCTGTGGCGCAAGATGCTCACGATGCTGTTCGAGACCGGCCATCCCTGGATCACGTTCAAGGACGCCTGCAACGTGCGCTCGCCGCAGCAGCACGCCGGCGTGGTGCACTCGTCGAACCTCTGCACCGAGATCACGCTGAACACCAGCGACACCGAAACCGCGGTCTGCAACCTCGGCTCGGTCAACCTGCTGCAGCATCTGAAGGACGGCAAGGTCGACCAGGAGAAGCTCAAGAAGACGATCTCGACCGCGATGCGCATGCTCGACAACGTGATCGACATCAACTACTACGCCGTGAAGAAGGCGCGCGACTCGAACCTGCGCCACCGTCCGGTCGGCCTGGGCCTGATGGGCTTCCAGGACGCGCTGTACGACCTGCGTATTCCTTACGCCTCGCAAGAAGCCGTGCAGTTCGCCGACGAATCGATGGAAGCGATCTGCTACCACGCCTACTGGGCCTCGACCGAGCTGGCGCGCGAACGCGGCAAGTACTCGAGCTACAAGGGCTCGCTGTGGGACAAGGGCATCCTGCCGATCGACTCGCTCGACCTGCTCGAGAAGGCACGCGGCGGCTACGTCGAGGTCGACCGCTCGTCCACCCTCGACTGGGACGCGCTGCGCGCCAAGATCAAGGCCGACGGCATGCGCAATTCGAACTGCGTGGCCATCGCCCCGACCGCGACCATCTCGAACATCATCGGCGTGGACGCCTCGATCGAACCCTGCTTCGGCAACCTCTCGGTCAAGTCGAACCTGTCGGGCGAATTCACCGTGATCAACCACTACCTGGTGCGCGACCTCAAGCGCCTGGGCCTGTGGGACGACGTGATGGTGATGGACCTGAAGCACTTCGACGGTTCGCTGCGTCCCATCGACCGCGTGCCGCAGGACGTGAAGGCGCTCTACGCCACCGCGTTCGAAGTCGAGACGACGTGGCTGGTGGAAGCCGCCGCGCGCCGCCAGAAGTGGATCGACCAGGCGCAGTCGCTGAACATCTACATGGCCGGCGCCTCGGGCAAGAAGCTCGACGACACCTACAAGCTCGCATGGCTGCGCGGTCTGAAGACCACCTACTACCTGCGCACGCAGAGCGCGACGCACGCCGAGAAGTCGACGGTGCAGTCGGGCCGCCTCAACGCGGTGTCCTCGGGCAACGACGCACCGTCGGGCATGAGCGCACTCGAGGCCGCGGCCGCTGCGGCGAAGGCACAGATGAGCGCGATCCCCGCGACCGACATCGCCTTCTGCGGTGTCGACGATCCGACCTGCGAAGCCTGCCAGTGATGCACGCAGCGCACCGCGAACACAGCGCGGTGCGCTGCACTGCGAAGAGTGAGGCGCATGCGATGTCGTGCGATGACGGAGGCCACTTGAAGGCATTGACCGACATCGCACGATGCATGCGAGCAACATAACAACCACATAAATGGAGTGCGATGTGAACGAGCACTTTGCAACTCACATCGTTGCTCGGATAATTTGAGCATTGGATTTTTCTATGTTGACCTGGGACGAAGAAGTCAAGCCCTCCTTGCCAAAGGACATGCAACAAGGTTTGCATCACCACCCCTCGACCGGCGCTGCCGCCGGCCGTGCGGTGGATGTGTCGGCTTCATCGATGGCACAACCTTCGCTGCAACCCGTGCAGCAGCCTGCCCGCCAGGCCGCGCCCGCATCCGTCGGCGCCAGCGCTCCGGCTGAAACGCGCCGCGTCAGGGCCGCCGACAAGCGCATCATCAACGGCGAGACCGACGTCAACCAGCTGGTGCCGTTCAAATACAAGTGGGCGTGGGAAAAGTACCTCGCCACCTGCGCCAACCACTGGATGCCGCAGGAAGTGAACATGACGCGCGACATCGCGCTGTGGAAAGACCCGAACGGCCTGACCGAAGACGAGCGCCGCATCGTCAAGCGCAACCTCGGCTTCTTCGTCACCGCCGACTCGCTGGCCGCCAACAACATCGTGCTGGGCACCTATCGCCACATCACGGCGCCCGAATGCCGCCAGTTCCTGCTGCGCCAGGCCTTCGAGGAAGCCATCCACACGCACGCCTACCAGTACATCGTCGAGTCGCTCGGCCTGGACGAGAGCGAGATCTTCAACGCCTACAACGAGGTGCCGTCGATCCGCGAGAAGGACCAGTTCCTGATTCCGTTCATCGACGCGATCAGCGACCCGAACTTCAAGACCGGCACGCACGAGACCGACCAGACGCTGCTCAAGTCGCTGATCGTGTTCGCCTGCCTGATGGAAGGCCTCTTCTTCTACGTCGGCTTCACGCAGATCCTCGCGCTGGGCCGCCAGAACAAGATGACCGGCGCCGCCGAGCAGTACCAGTACATCCTGCGCGACGAATCGATGCACTGCAACTTCGGCATCGACCTGATCAACCAGCTCAAGCTCGAGAACCCCGGCCTCTGGACGGCCGAGTTCAAGGCCGAAATCAAGGCGCTGTTCATGCGCGCCGTCGAGCTCGAATACAAGTACGCCGAAGACACCATGCCCCGTGGCGTGCTCGGCATGAACGCTTCCATGTTCAAGGGCTATCTGCGCTACATCGCCAATCGGCGCGCGCAGCAGATCGGCCTCGAAACGCTCTTCCCGAACGAGGAAAATCCGTTCCCGTGGATGAGCGAGATGATTGACCTGAAGAAAGAGCGCAATTTCTTCGAGACCCGCGTGATCGAATACCAATCGGGTGGTGCGCTCTCCTGGGATTGAATATTTCGATAACAATAAATGAATTCAAGAATTGCCCTTGCCACCGACTGCGCCGAAGAGCGCGGCATGGATGAGGGCTCAGGTGTTCATGGTGCTGGAGCACGGAATCCAACGCCATGAATCACTCCAGCGCTACCAACATGCGCGGAGTGCTTCAATAGGTTGATTTTTTCAACTTGATCAAGGAGAAAACAGAAATGGCAACTGCAAAGAAAGCACCGGCTAAGAAAGCCGCAGCGAAGAAGGCTCCGGCCAAGAAGGTCGTAGCGAAGAAGGCTCCGGCCAAGAAGGTCGCCGCCAAGAAGGCTCCGGCCAAGAAGGTCGCTGCCAAGAAGGCTCCGGCCAAGAAGGTCGCTGCCAAGAAGGTAGCCGCGAAGAAGGTCGTCGCCAAGAAGGCTCCGGCGAAGAAGGCAGCTCCGGCGAAGAAGGCCGCAGCGAAGAAGGCACCGGCGAAGAAGGCCGCTGCCAAGAAGGCGCCTGCGAAGAAGGCCGCCGCCAAGAAGGCCCCTGCCAAGAAGGCTGCGGCCAAGAAAGCCGCGAAAAAGCCCGCTGCCAAGCCTGCCGCTGCTGCCAAGAAGCCTGCTGCGAAGAAGGCTGCCAAGGCACCCGCCAAGGCCGCTGCTGCGCCCGCTCCCGCTGCGCAGACGACGCTGAATCCCCAGGCAGCCTGGCCGTTTCCCACGGCCAGCAAGCCCTGAGTTTTCTCGGCAGCCCTGAAAAGGCATCAAGCCCGGCACCGCAAGGTGTCGGGCTTTTTCATTGGGCGAAGACGATCGCGAAACGACGGGGCGGTGGCATCCACCGCCGCGCCATCGCCCGTCAAGCCAGGCCGAGTGCCTGGCGATCGACCTGGTAGTTCTGCGGGCCGCGCTGCGCGATCTTGAGCGCGCCGACCTGGTTGCCGAGTGCCGCGCACCGCGCGAGCGGCCAGCCCTTTTCCAGACCGAACAGCAGCGCACCGCGCCATGCGTCGCCGCAACCCGTGGGCTCGATCACCGCGGTCGGCACCACGCCCGGCACATGCTCGCGCTCGCCGTTCGTCCACACCTCGCAACCCTCGGCCGCGAGCGTGACCACGAGGCCGCGCACGCGCTGCGAGATTTCCGCCAGGCTCCAGCCCGTGCGCTGCGACAGCATCTTGCCTTCGTAGTCGTTGACCACCACCCAGCTCGCGAGCTCGACGAAATGCTTGAGCGCCTCGCCGTCGAACATCGGCAGGCCCTGGCCCGGATCGAACACGAAGGGAATGCCGGCGGCCGCGAACTGCTCGGCATGCTGCAGCATCGCCTCGCGGCCATCGGGCGCGACGATGCCGAGCCGGATGTCCTCGCGCGCCGCGACCTTCGTGATGTGCGCCTGCTGCATCGCGCCCGGATGGAAGGCCGTGATCTGGTTGTTGTCGGCGTCGTTCATGATCATCGCCTGCGCGGTGAAGGTGTCGTCGAGCTGGCGCACGAACTCCGTGCTGATGCCCAGCGAGCGCATGCGCTCGATGTAGTCGGCGCCATCGCTGCCGAGCGTGGCCATCGGCAGTGCCGTGCCGCCGAGCGCATTGAGGCTGTAGGCGATGTTGCCGGCGCAGCCGCCGAAGTCGCGGCGCAGGCCCGGCACCAGGAACGACACGTTGAGGATGTGCAACTGGTCCGGAAGGATCTGGTCGGCGAACCGGCCCTCGAAGGTCATGATGGTGTCGAAGGCGAGGGAACCGCAAATCACTGCTGCCATGGGCTGATCCGTTGAGGTGAGGAAAAGAAAAAAGAGGAAGGAAGGCGTGGAGGCGAAACCGGCGGCTCGCCCCAGGCCTAGGGATAGAAAGCTTCCACGCGATAGCCCGCGATCGGCGGCAAGGCGTCCGCCTCGGATGCCGTCAGCGTCATCGGCAGCGAAGCCGCGCGTTCGCCGCGCGCCGCGAGCACCGCGGGCGCGCCATAGTCCGCCGGCGAGAGCACGCGCCGCACCACGGCACGCTCCTGCGTGTCGAGCAGCACCAGCTCGATCGACGGCATCGCGAGCGGCACCGCGGCGTTGTTGCGCAGGTTGAAGCTGAGCCGGTAGTCGTTGCCGCCGCTCTTCTCGCGCGCGAAGGCCGCGCCCTCGATGACGATGTCGCCGATGCGGCGCAGCGGCGCGAGCTCGCAGCCCGTCGCCTGGCACAGCGCGGCCAGTGCGGGGCGCAGCGAAGGCTGGCGCGCGACGATGCCGTCGCGTTCGTGCCGCAGGACCTGCACGGCGAGCAGCAGGACCGCGAGCACCGCGAGCGCGATCAGCCCGCGGCGCGTGCCGATGCGCTGCCAGAGGGACTTCGGTCGATCGTCGCTCTCGTCCTCGTCCGCCTCGTCGGTGAAGCGATGCGCCGCGCGATCCTCGGTCTCGTCCGCCGCGTCGAGCACGGAGGCGAAGGGCAGCAGCGCGGGGTCCTCGCTGTTCGCACGCGCCTCTCGTTCGTCGCGCGCCTTGGCGCTGGCGGCGATCTTGGCCGATCTGGCGCGCGCCCTGCGCAGCGCCTTCTGCATCTGCAGCTGGTCCTTGTCGTCGCCCGCCTCGGGCGCATCGGCGTCGTCGCGCTCGAGCTCGGTGTCCTCGTCGCCGTCTTCGTCGGCGCCGGAACGGCGCAGCGTTGCGAAGCCCGCGGGCTTGCCATTCGCCGGTGCCGCGGCCGCATCGGATCGACGCGTCCACACCGCGGGCAGCGGCGGCACCGGCGCGGGCGGCGGCGATGGTGGCGCGGCGAGGTTGAGGTCGATGTCGGGAAACGGCGGCAGCGAACTCGGCGGCGGCCGCCATGGCGGCTCCCGCGCCTCGAGGTCGGACCAGGGCTCGTCGGCGACGATGCCGTGCGCGGGCAGCGTGAAGTCCGCGCTGTCGCGCACCTCCGGGGACTGCGGTGGCGCGGGCGGCGGCGACGGCTCGGGCTGCGTGGGCGGCGGATCTTCGTTGACCTCGTCGTCGAGGAAGTCGGACTCCTCGACCTGCGGCGGAGCCGGTGCGAAGGAAGGCGGCGCCGACAGGCCGTCGAATCCGCCGGCCGGCTCTTGCGGCGGCGCTGCGCCCTCGTCGGCACGCGCAGCGAATCCGAAGCCGGTGTCGATGGACGGGGCCGCGGGCGCTGACGGCGTCGAAGCCTCGGGTTCAACGGGCTCCGCGCTCGGCGCGACCGCCGGCACCGATGGCACCGATGGCACCGGTTCCTGCGGCGGTGCGACGCCACCCGGTCGAGCCACCCCATCGGGCGTCTCGTGCAGATCGAGCGTCGCATCGAACACATGGCTGCAGCGACCGCAACGCACCCACCCGTCCGAGATCCGGAGCTGGTCGCGCACCACCTTGAAGGTGGTGGCGCAGGCGGGGCAACGCGTGACGAGGCTCATGAGGGGGCGATTGTAGGGTTGGGCCCTCGGCGCGACGTGGTGCCGGCAGCGCCGTTTGCGCCGGACCGCAGCCCCGGCGCGAACGCGTTCAGCGGCGTGCCGTCATGAGGATCCAGCCGTCCTCGCTGTCGCTGACTTCGAGCGCCACATAGGGCGCGTAGGCTTCCTTCAGCTCGTCGGCCTGGCGCTCGAGGATGCCGGCGAGCACCAGCGAGCCACCGGGCGCCACGCGCTCGCACAGCAGCGGCGCGAGCACCTTGAGCGGGGTCGCGAGGATGTTCGCGAGCACCGTGCCGTACTGGCCCTGCGCCGCCTCGGGCAGGCCCGTGTGGAGCGTCACGCCGTTGGCCTCGGCATTGAGGCGCGTCGAGCTCACGGCGGCCTCGTCGATGTCGACCGCGTCGATCTCGCCCGCGCCGTACTTCGCGGCACCGATGGCCAGGATGCCGGAGCCGCAACCGTAGTCGAGCACGCGCTGGCCCGCGAGCGCGCCGCGGGTCGCGATCCAGCGCAGGCACATGCGCGTGGTGGGATGGGTGCCGGTGCCGAAGGCCAGGCCCGGATCGAGCCGGATCACCTGCGTGGCCTGCGCCGGCGCCTCGTGCCAGCTCGGCACGATCCAGAACTCGGGCGTGATCTCGACCGGTGCGAACTGCGACTGCGTGAGCCGCACCCAGTCCTGGTCCTGCAGCTCGGCGATGCCCAGCAGCGTGCAGCCTTCGAAGAAGTCCTGCAGCGCGAGCACCGAGCCCGCGTCGCGCGCGAGCTCCTCGGTGGCGAACAGCGCGATCACGCGCGAGCGCTGCCAGCCCTCCTTGGGCGGCGGCATGCCGGGCTCGCCGAACAACGCCTGCTCGGCATCGGTCTGCGCGTCGGCGTCCTCGACCGAGATGCTCAGTGCGTCGAGCGCATCGAGCGCGTCGCCGAGGGACTCGATGCGCTCCTCGGGGGCCAGCAGGCGAAGTTCGAACATGGCGGGCAGGGACGGCTCAGCGCTTGTGCGCGGCCAGCCACTCTTCGAGGTAGTGGATGTTGGTGCCGCCGGCCATGAACTTGGCGTCGACCATCAGCTCGCGGTGCAGCGGGATGTTGGTCTGGATGCCTTCGATCACGGTCTCGTTGAGCGCGGTGCGCATGCGCGCCATGGCCTGCTCGCGGGTGTCGCCGAAGACGATGATCTTGCCGATCATCGAGTCGTAGTTCGGCGGCACGAAGTAGTTGGTGTACGCATGTGAATCCACGCGCACGCCCGGGCCGCCCGGCGGGTGCCACATCGTGATGCGGCCCGGCGACGGCGTGAACTTCCACGCGTCCTCGGCGTTGATGCGGCACTCGATCGCGTGGCCGTGCATCTGGATCTGGCGCTGCGTGAACGGCAGCTTCTCGCCGGCCGCCACCATGATCTGCGTCTTCACGATGTCGATGCCGGTCGTGAGCTCCGTCACCGGATGCTCCACCTGCACGCGGGTGTTCATCTCGATGAAATAGAACTCGCCGTTCTCGTAGAGGAACTCGAAGGTGCCGGCACCGCGGTAGCCGATCTTCTTGCAGGCGGCCGCGCAGCGCTCGCCGATCTTCTCGATCAGCTTGCGCGGAATGCCCGGCGCGGGCGATTCCTCGATCACCTTCTGATGGCGGCGCTGCATCGAGCAGTCGCGCTCGCCGAGGTAGACCGCGTTGCGGTGCTTGTCGGCCAGCACCTGGATCTCGACGTGGCGCGGGTTCTGGAGGAACTTCTCCATGTAGACCGAGGGATTGTTGAAGGCCGCCGCGGCCTCCGCCTTGGTCATCTGGATCGCGTTGATCAGCGCGGCCTCGGTATGGACCACGCGCATGCCGCGGCCACCGCCGCCGCCCGCGGCCTTGATGATCACCGGGTAGCCGATGGCGCGCGCGATGCGCTTGTTGGCCGTGGCGTCGTCGGAGAGCTCGCCGTCGGAACCGGGCACGCAGGGCACGCCGGCCTTGATCATGGACTGCTTGGCCGAGACCTTGTCGCCCATCGTGCGGATGTTGTCGGGCGTCGGCCCGATGAACTGGAAGCCGCTCTGCTCGACGCGCTCGGCGAAATTGGCGTTCTCGCTCAGGAAGCCGTAGCCGGGGTGGATCGCCTCGGCATCGGTCACTTCGGCCGCCGAGATGATGGCCGGCATGTTGAGGTAGCTCAGCGACGAGGGAGCCGGGCCGATGCAGACGGCTTCCTCGGCCAGCTTGACGTACTTGGCCTCGCGGTCGGCCTCGGAATAGACCATCACGGCCTTGATGCCGAGTTCGCTGCACGCGCGCTGGATGCGCAAAGCGATCTCGCCGCGGTTGGCGACCAGGATCTTCTTGAACATGGTCACTCGATGATGAACAGCGGCTGGCCGTATTCGACCGCCTGACCGTTTTCTCCGAGGATCTGGGTGACGGTGCCGGCCTTGTCGGCCTCGATTTCGTTGAGGATCTTCATCGCCTCGATGATGCAGAGCGTGTCGCCCTCGTTGACCTTGCTGCCGACCTCGACGAAGGCCGGAGCGCCCGGGCTGGCCGAGCGGTAGAAGGTGCCCACCATCGGGGACTTCACCGGGTGGCCGGCCGGAGCGGCCTCGGCCACGGGTGCGGCAGGTGCCGCCGCGCCGGCGGGAGCTGCTGCCACGGCGGGCGGTGCCGCCAGGGTCTGCACGTACTGAACGGGGGCGGCACCGCCGCCCTTGACGATGCGAACCTTGCCTTCGGTTTCAGTGATTTCCAGTTCGGAAATATTCGATTCGGACACCAGATCGATCAGTGTCTTGAGTTTGCGCAGATCCATGGGACTCCAGTGCCGGGTTTTCCGGTTATTAGGATACAACTAGGCCGAACATCGTTGATTGTCGGCTTTCGGCGGTTAACGCCGACCTGTGTATCTAATTCTAACTGTGAACGAGTTCACGTCGCCAACCCTCCAGGTCGGCCTCTTCGAGCTTGCCCATTTTACGGGCCGCCACCGAACCGTCGGCATTCAGCACCAGCGTGAACGGCAGGCCGCCGCCAGTGTTGCCGAGATTCTTGACCAGTTCCGTGCCCTGCAGGCCGGCCAATCCGGTCGGATAGGTGACTGGCGTGCGCTGCAGGAACTTGCGCACGGCGCTCGGCTGATCGATCGCCAAGCCGACGACTTGCCATCCGTTGGCACCATGATCGCGGAAGAAGCGATCGATCATCGGCATTTCTTCGACGCACGGCGGGCACCAGGTGGCCCAGAAGTTGAGCAGAACCGGCTTGCCGCGCAGGCTGGTCATGGCGAGCTCGCCGCCCTCGGGCCGCTCGAAGCGCTGGGCCCAGAAGTCCGCGCCGAGCGTTTCGCCGGCCGTGCCGCTGCCGCGATGGCGCCACCAGGCACCACCGAGGCCGGCCGCGGCGGCCACCACCGCCACGCCGCCGTACAGCAGGCCGCGTCGTGTGGTCGAAGAAGTCATCCGTTGTCCTTTTCTCTTTCAATCAGCCGCCGCAGCGCCGCCAGGTCGCCGCGCGGCGAACGGCCCTGGGCGTCGGGCTTGAGCGCGCCGCGCAGGTCGTCGAGGTCGTAGACCAGCAGGTGCACGCCGATTTCCTCGCCGAGGGCCCGGCTCGGCGCATGCACGCTCAAGGCCTCGACCTGCTCGCCATGGAAGCCGGTCACCATGCGCGGCTCGTAGTCCACGTGATGGTCGATCAGCGCGATCTCGGCCGACTTCGAATCATCGCAGAACAACTGAATATAAATGTCTGACAGCCGGGTGGCCGTGCCGTGCCAGACGGCGCCGCCCACATGGGGCCGGAACACGGCCATCCGCTCCATCCATTCGAGCGCCAGCAGGCGCAGCGCCTGGAGTTCCTTGGGCTGGGTGTCGGCGCAGAACAGCGCGATGTAGTCGCGGACCTCGGCCTCGACATCGTCGTTGTTCGGCAACGCGGTGCGCGCCGACAGGCCCAGGTCACGCAGCGCCCGGCGCTTGGCCGGGCCGTATTCGAGCCCCTCCTCGACCACGAGACGGGCGGCGGTGGCGGCGATTTCGCGCTTGGACGTGTCCATCGGGGCATTTTGCCCGCAGAGCATGGTCCGTACGATGAACATCAGTACCGCGGCCAAGGCCGTGGCCTCGGGCCGGGAGGATCGGCCTCCCTAGAATCGCCCCCCATGCATATTCATGTTCTGGGCATCTGCGGCACGTTCATGGGCGGACTGGCCGCCCTGGCGCGCGAGGCAGGCCACCGGGTCACCGGCTGCGACGCCGGCGTGTACCCGCCGATGAGCGACCAGCTGCGCGCGCTCGGCATCGACCTGATCGAGGGATTCGGCGCCGACCAGCTCGCGCTGGCACCCGACGTGTTCGTGGTCGGCAACGTGGTGTCGCGCGCCCGGCTGGCCGACGGCACGCCGAAGTTTCCGCTGATGGAAGCCATTCTCGACGCCGGCAAGCCCTACACCAGCGGCCCGCAGTGGCTGGCCGAGCACGTGCTGCTGGGCCGCCACGTGATGGCGGTGGCCGGCACGCACGGCAAGACCACCACCACCTCGATGCTGGCCTGGGTGCTCGAGCGCGCGGGCAAGGCGCCGGGCTTCCTGGTCGGCGGCGTGCCGCTCGATTTCGGCGTCTCGGCCCGGCTCGGCGACGGACCGGCCTTCGTGATCGAGGCCGACGAGTACGACACCGCCTTCTTCGACAAGCGCAGCAAGTTCGTGCACTACCGCCCGCGCACGGCGATCCTCAACAACCTCGAGTTCGACCACGCCGACATCTTCGACGACCTCGCGGCCATCGAGCGGCAGTTCCATCACCTGGTGCGCACCGTGCCGTCCACCGGCCGGCTGGTGGTGAATGCCACCGAGCCCAGCCTGGAGCGCGTGCTGGCCCAGGGCTGCTGGAGCGAGCTCGCGCGCTTCGGCGGCGAGGGCCCGGGCGCGCAGTGGCAGGCGCGCGGCACGCAC
>NZ_JBZAYE010000154.1:0-13891 GCF_058244205.1 Variovorax sp. 20P10.2.4 | reverse complement strand
GCCAGCGGCAGTCCGAGGCGGCGGCCCACGTCAGACCGCGATGGTCTCGCGCCGCTGGTAGTCCGGCGCCACGCCGAACACCTGCGGTCCGCCCACGGCCTCGATCGCCTTGCGCACGAAACGGTCGTCGACCAGGTCGCGCGCCACGAACTTCGGATCGAGCGCGCGCAGGAAGGCGTTCTCGCCCTCGACCCGGGTGCCCTGCACGGCGCGCACCAGTTGCTCGGTGTAGGAGGCGAAGGGATAGGGCTGGAAATCGATGCGCCGCTGGCTCCAGCCCTTGTGACGCACCACGCCGCTGGCCTCGTAGCTCGCGTAGTCGGTGGCGGCCAGCACCTTGGCCAGGGTCTGCGGCGGATGCGGCGTGTAGCGCCGCTCGCCGGCGTTCGACAGCAGCCGTGCCGCGTCGAGCCGGTTGTCGCGCGTCCACAGCTGGGCCTTGACGATCGCATGGGTCACGCGCTGCGCCCACTCGGGCTTCTCGGCGATGTCGCGCTCGGCCAGGAAGGTGACGCAGCAGGCATGGTCCTTCCAGACGTCGCCCGAGAAGCGCAGCACCTTGCCGACGCCCGCGATCTCGGCCGCCGCGTTGAAGGGCTCGGCCACGATGAAGCCCGCGATGGAGCGCGCGGCCAGCGCCGACACCATCTCGGCCGGCGCCAGCACAACGAGGTTGACCTCCTTCGGGCCCACGCCGCCGCCGGCGCCCGCGCCCTTGGTGACGGCACTGAGGCCCTCGGCGCGCAGCATGTCCTGCAGCAGCACGTTGTGGATCGAATACCAGAACGGCACCGCCACGGTCTTGCCGCCGAGGTCGGAGAGCTTGCCGATCTCGGGCAGCACGGTGAGCGCCGAGCCGTTGACGTGGTTCCAGGCCGCGATCTTGGCCGGAAATTTGGAGCCGTAGCGCACCCACAGCGTGGCCGGCGTGAGCAGGTGGATCACGTTGACCTGGCCCGCGACGAAGGCCTCGACGATCTGTGCCCACGAACGGAACATGCGCGGCGCCTCGGCACGCAGGCCCTCCTTGTCGAACAGCCCGCGCGCATGCGCGATCAACAGCGGCGTGGCATCGGTGATCGGCAGGTAGCCGATCTTCACGGGCTGGTCGTCGCCCTTGAAGCCTTGCGCCATCGCATCGCCGGCCGAGAGAAAGGGCGCCGCCACCGCCGCGCCGGCCAGGGCCGACAGCCGCAGCATGTCGCGCCGCGTGAGGCCGCAGTCGCAAGCGGACGAGGCGCAGACATGGGTGGCGCGCGGCGCGGCGCCGTGGGCGGGATTCGGGTCGGTCATTCGACGGGCTTTCTTTCTGGCATGCCGGGTGGCGATTCGATGGAGGTATGACGGCGCGTGGCCTGCAGGGCGGCGAGGATGTCGAGCCGCAGCGCGGTGAAGGCGGCGCCATCGCTGCGCGGGCGCGGCATGTCGACGCGCCATTCGCGCACGATGCGGCCGGGCCGTTCGCCCATCAGCAGGATGCGGTCGCCGACGAGGATCGCCTCGTCGATGTCGTGCGTGACCAGCAGCGCGGCGGTGCGCCAGCGGTGCACCACATCGACCAGCAATTCCTGCATCTCGGTGCGGGTGATGGCGTCGAGCGCCGAGAAGGGTTCGTCGGCCAGCAGCAGCACCGGCTCGCGCGCGAGTGCCCGGGCCAGCGCCACGCGCTGTGCCATGCCGCCCGACAGCTGCGACGGATAGAGCCCGCCCTGCCCCGCGAGCCCCACGGCCGCGAGTGCGTCACGCACGCGGCGCGCGCGCAGCTCGCGTTCGAGCTTAGGCTGGCGCGCGAAGTCGAGCCCGAAGCCCACGTTGCGCGCCGCATCGAGCCATGGCAGCAGGCCCGGCTGCTGGAACACCAGCGCCGCGCGCGGATGCGGTGCGCTCGAGGCCTCGCCGAGAAAACGGATCTCGCCCTCGGCATGCCCGACGCCGGGCACCTCGAGCCGCGCGAGCTGCCGCAGCAAGGTGGACTTGCCGCAGCCGCTGCCGCCGAGCAGGCAGACGATCTCGCGCGGCGCCACCGCGAGCGACACGCCGCTGAACACCGGCCGCGCCGCATCGAAGCCGAAGGCCAGATCGCGTGCCTCGAGCACCGGGTGCGGCGCGTTCGCGGCCTCGTCGAGGCCGATCTCGGCAGCCAGGGCGCTCACGATGCGGACTGCGCCGCGCGGCGCGCGAGTTCGCCACGCAGTTGCACCACGCTCGGCGTCACGATCGGCACGAACGCCACCTCGCGCCAGTGCCGCGCCAGGCTCAGCGGCTGGTCGCGGTGGTAGCCACGGCCGCCGCTGGCCTGCAGCTCGAGCTGCACCGCGGCCTGCGCGATGTCGGCCAGCGCGAGCCGGGCGCGGAACAGCGCCTCGGGCTGGGTGCGGAAGCGGCCATCGGCGATGCCCGCGTAGAGCCCATCGACCGTGGCATCGAGCGCCTGCCGCTGTTCGACCAGCGATACGTCGAGCATCGCGCGACCGGCGCCGCCGATCTGCGCCGCGGTCGCGAGCGCGGCGCGCGCGAGCCCGATCGACAGCCCGCACTGGAGCCCGAGGAACTCGGGCCGCGCCGTGGGCAGGAAGCGGTTGGCCTCGTCGTGGATCAGTTCGTCGGCCGCGAGCCGCGCGCCTTCGATGCGCAGCGACGCGGTGTTGCTGCCGCGCAGCGCGATCAGGTCGAGGTCGGCGCTGCGTTCCACGCCCGCCTGCCCGCCCTGCAGCGCGGCCACCAGCGGCGCGCCGCCATCGGCACGCTGCACCACCACCGCGGCCACGAAGCCCTGCGGCCGCAGGTTGGTGCACCACGGCACGCTGCCATCGAGCCGCCAGCCGGGCGCTCCCTCCTGCCGCGTGGCCGTGATCTGCAGCGCCTCGATGCCGCCGAGGAACTTCATCGCGTTCGACAGCCCCGAGGCACCGGCCAGCGAGCCATCGAGCAGCGCGGGCAGCCAGCGCTCGCGCAGCGCCTGGTTGGGCGACTGCAGCAGGTATTCGATGAAGACGCGCTGGCCCCAGAAGGTGAAGGCCGCCGCGAGCGAATGGCCAGCCACGGCGGCGATGGCCTCGATGGCATCGCGCGTGTCGCCGCCCTGCCCGCCGATCGCGCGCGGCACGCCGAGGCCGAACAGCTGCGCGCCCGCGAGCCGCGGCAGCACCGCGTGCGCCTGCGCGTTGTCGCTGTCGAGCGCCTCGGCCTGCGCGTCGAGCCAGTGCCGGTCGGCCTCAGCCAGCATGGGCGGGCGCTGCGTCGGCGCGCAGGTTCTCGGGCAGGTAGGGCTGCAGCTGCGGATTGACCGCGCTGCCGGCCAGGCTGTTGGCGAAGTTGCACAGCGTGGCCAGGCTCACGCCGAGCACCACCTCGAGCACCTGGCGCTCGGAGAAGCCCACGCCGCGGAAGGCCGCGAGCGCCTCGTCGCTCACCTTGCCGCGGCTCGCGATCACGGCCTCGGTGAAGGCGCGCACCGCATCGAGCCGGGCCTCGCCCGTGGCCTCGCCGCGCTGCAGCGCCACCACGGCCGAGGCCGGCAATTTGGCCTGCTTGAGCGCCGCGGCCGAATGGCCGGCCACGCAGAAGTCGCAACCGTGGATGCGCGCGGCCGTGATCTGCAGCACCTCGCGCTCGGCCAGCGTGAGTTCGCCGCGCGCGGTGGTCTGGGCCACGCCGAGGTAGGTCTCGAGCGCCTGCGGCGAATTGGCGAGGATGCCGATCAGGTTCGGCAGGAAGCCGTTGTTGGCGGCGGCGCGCGCCACCAGCGCACGGCTGGCTTCGGGCGCGGAGGTCTCGGTGTGCAGGGTCAGGCGTGTCATGTCGGTGCGGCTCGTGTAGTGCGGAAACTGGCACCGATTCTTCGCGGCGCGCCCGCGGGCATCAATGACCGGGCGTCTCGGATCTGTGCCGGTTCGTCTCGCCCGCGGTCACGCCGGCGGCCTCGCTGCGGTCGAGCCGGCGCGCGCGCTGCCAGGCGCCCGGCTGCTCGCCGATCACGCGCTTGAAGGTGCGCGAGAACGCGGCATAGGAGTCGTAGCCCACGGCCTCGGCGGCCTGCGCGATCGACTCGCCCTGTGTCAGCTTGCGCGCCGCGATCTGCATGCGCAGCAGTTGCAGGAACTGCAGCGGCGACTGGCCGCAGGCCTCGCCGAACTGGCGGAAGAAGGCCGCGCGCGAGAGATGCACACGCTGCGCCATGTCGGCCACGCTCCAGGGCCGCTCGGGCGACTGCAGCAGCGCCGCCAGCAAGGGCGCGAAGCCGCGCCGGCGCAGCAGGCCCCAGAAGCCGCGCGCGTTCGCGTCGCTGCGCGCCACGTGGCGCAGGCCATAGAAGAACAGCAGGCCGGCCAGCCGGTCCATCAGCACCGAGGGCTCGGTGCCGGCGCGCAGCGCCTCGCTGCGCATCAGGTCGAACAGGGTCGCGGCCGAGGCCATCGCGAGATCGTCGGCGCGCAGCACCAGGCAATCGGGAAAGGACTGCGCGACCAGGTCGCGCAGCGGCCCGTCGAACGAGAAGAAGCCGCAGGCCAATGCCGTTTCTCCCAGCGCGGGACTGGCCGACAGCGGCTGCATCGCGCGCGGCGCGCAGTCGATGCCGGGGTCGGCATAGGGCGAGAGGAAATGCGGCACGTCGCGCATCAGGAACACGCCGTCGCGCGGCGACAGCGCCACCGATTCGAGCCCTGGCCGGTGCAGCCAGCAGCGGCCCTCGAGGATCAGGTGGAAGCTCGCGCGCGCACGGCCCGCGGTCGAGGCGCGCCAGCGGCCGCAGTACTGGCCCACGTGGAACAGCGTGGCGTTCCACTCGAGGCTGCCGAGCAGCCAGTCGGCCACCCGGTCGGCCTGGGCATCGAACCCGGCATCGGCCGACGGGCTGGCTGCGTCGGGAATGACGGTGAGGGAAGGCATGGGCCCGCCAGTGTGGCCGAGGCCGCGCGCGGCGCCAAAGAACGAATCGCTGTGAGCTTATGACCCGGAAATGGGCAAGGCGCAGGCGGCCAGGATGCGCCGCGCGGCCTCGTCGGACGAGACCCGGGCCGTGTCGATCACCAGCCGCGGCGTGGACCAGGGCGCGTAGTCGTGGGCCTGCACCGAGGCCCAGGTCGGCGGCACCAGGCCCGGCAAGTCGCTGGCACGTGTCTCGACGCGACGCCGGTGCTCGACGAGGTCGGCGCAGACCAGCTCGACCTCGATCGACGCTGCGCCGGTGGAACGCGCGACCTCGCGCCAGGCCGCGCGCGTGACCTCGAGCGGATTGACGCTGTCGGCCACCACGGTCTGCCCGAGCGCGAGGTTGGCACGCGCCAGCGCATAGGCCACGGCATAGCCTTCGATGCCGACGCTACCGCCGTGCTGTGCCCGTGTCGCGGCGATCGCCTGCTCGATCGCATCGATGCGCAGAAACACCGCGGGCCGCTGCGCGACGATGGCGCGCGCCACCTGCGTCTTGCCGACGCCGGGCAGGCCGGCGAGCACGATCAGCGTGGCGAAGGGGGCACTCGTCATGGCCGCGCAGCATATCAACCGCCGGCGGCCTGCAGCGTGATCCGCGCGCGGCCGAGCTCCGCGCTCACGGCGCCGCTGAGCGTCTCGAGGTCGAAGGGCTTGCGCAGCACGGAGTGCGAACCCACCACCTTCTGCACCTCCGCCATGTCGGCATAGCCGGTCGCGACCAGCACGGGCATCTGCGGATAGAGCCGGCGCGCGGCGGCCGCGAGCTCGGCGCCGTTCATGCCCGGCATCAGGTAGTCGACCATCAGCAGGTCGGGCCGGCGGCGCTGCAGCTCCTGCAGGCCGCTGTGGCCGTCGCTGGCCTCGCGCACGGTGTACTGCAGCAGGCGCAAGCCTTCGGCGATGCCCTGGCGGACCTCGGTGTCGTCCTCCACCACCAGCACCTCGCAGCGCGGGTCCTGCCTCGCGGGCGCGGTGCCTTCGCGCTCGCGCGGCAATGCGGTGTCGTCTGCCTGCTCGGGCTGCGACAGCGGAAAGCGCAGGGTCACGGTCGCGCCCTGGCCCGGCGTGCTGCGGATCTCGGCCTGACCGCCCGACTGGCTGGCGAAGCCGTAGACCTGGCTCAGCCCCAGCCCCGTGCCGTGGCCGTTGGCCTTGGTGGTGAAGAAGGGATCGAATACCTTCGACAGCACCGCGCTCGGTATGCCGCTGCCGGTGTCCTCCACGCTCACCAGCACTTGCGGCAACCCGTCGGGCGCGCTCGCCAATGCCGTGCGGATGGTCAGTTGCCCACCCTCGGGCATCGCGTCGCGCGAGTTCACCGACATGTTCAGCAGCGCCATCTCGAGTTGCGCGCCATCGAGCATCACCCAGAGTTCGCTGGGCCAGAGATCGAATGCCACCCGCACCTTCGAGCCGACCGAGACCTCGATGAGCTCGCGCAGATTGGTGACCAGCGCATTCACGCCATGCAGCCGCGGCACCAGGCTGCGCGCCCGCGCGAACGACAGCAGCTGCCCGGTCAGCCGCGAACCGCGCGCCACGGACTCCTTCGCGCGGCGCGCGTAGTCGGTCAGCTTGCCCTCGGGCGCCAGCCGCGCGATGAACTCCAGGTTGAGGTTGACCACGTGCAGCAGGTTGTTGAAGTCGTGCGCGATGCCGCCGGTGAGCCGGCCGATGGCCTCGAGCTTCTGGCCCTGCACCACGTTGGCCTGCAGCCGTTCGCGCTCGGCGATCTCGCGCATCAGCCAGTCGTTGGCGCCCGCGAGCTCGGCCGTGCGGGTGGCGATGCGCCCTTCGAGCTCGGCATTGAGCCGCTCGACCGTGGCCTTGGCGGCCTCGATGTCGTTCAGGTGGCGGCGCGTGGCGTACTGCCGCTGGCGCGCGCGCAGGGCGGAACGCGCGGCGCTCGCGAGCGTCTCGGGATTGAGCGGCCGCTCGAGCAGCACCGAGTTGCCCAGTTGCTGCAGCGAGGCCTGCGCGCTGGCCGAACGCCGCCCCGACTGGCGCATCGCCAGCACCACGAAGGGCAGGTCGGACCAGGCCGGTTGCCGCGCCAGGCGGGCGCCCAGCGCGCCGTCGAAGCCGCCCGCCAGCGACTCCTCGGTCACGATCGCGGCCGCGGCCGCGGTCTCCAGTTCCGCCAGCAGCGACGACGCGTCGGGGCAGACCAGGCATTCGATGGCCTGGCCTTCGAGCACGGCCCGGATCACCTGCGCATCCCGGCCGCGCGGTGCGAGGATCAGGATGCGGTCTTCCACACCGGCCCTTTCATGGGGTCGGCGTGGCGATATCGCTATCGCCCAGCAACGGCTGCGTGCCCGTGTAGCGGGCAGCGCCCGACAGCACCCCCTGGAAGTCGCTCAGCGCCTTGCCGACCTCGACGCCGTGCGGTCCGAGGCGGAACTCGCGGATCGATTGCTCGTGCGCGTTGGTGCGGCTCTTGATCACCGAGATCGCCTTCAGCAGGTTGCCGCGCGCCTCGAAGTACCTGAAGTTCAGCATCGCATCGCTCAGGTAGCTCAGGTCCACGTCGGCGCGCACCTCGCCCACGGTGCCATGCAGCGACAGGATCAGCAGCGTGGTGAGCCCGCGCAGGTTCAGGTAGGCCAGCAGCTCGTGCATCTGCAGTATCAGGTACTTGCCGCCGGGCATGGCGTGCAGGTAGGCATTGAGGCTGTCGATCACCACCATCTGCACGCCGTCCTGCTCCACCGCCATGCGCACCGAATGCGCGAACTGGCCCGGCGAGACCTCGGCCGGATCCAGCGTGCGGATCGAGATGTGGCCCGAACTCATGTAGGGCTCGACGTCGAGCCCCAGCGCCCGCGAGCGCTGCCGCAGCGTGCCCAGGCCTTCGTCGAACAGGTAGTAGGCGACCTTCGAACCGCGCCGCGCGGCGGCCACGGCGCAGCTGATCGCGGTGGTGGTCTTGCCCACGCCCGCAGGCCCGGCCAGCAGCAGGCTGCTGCCGGGCGTCAGGCCGCCGCCGAGCAGGGCGTCGAGCGCCGCGGTGCCCGTCGAGACCAGCCGCTCGTCGATCTTCTGCTCGTGCTCGCTGGCCACCAGCCGCGGAAACACCTGCAGCCCGCCGCGGTCGAGGTTGAAGTCGTGCTCGCCGCTGCGGAACTTCACGCCGCGCAGCTTCACCACGCGCAGCCGCCGCTTGTCGGCGCCATAGTCGTTGGTGTTCTGCTCCAGGTGCAGCACGCCGTGCGCGATGCTGTGCAGGTGCTGGTCGCCATCGCCGCCCGAGCGGTCGTCGAGCATCAGCACCGTGCAGCCGCGCTGCGCGAAGAAGCGCTTGAGCGCGAGGATCTGGCGCCGGTAGCGCAGCGCGCTCTGGGCCAGCAGCCGCATCTCCGACAGGCTGTCGAAGACCACGCGCTGCGGCTTCTGCTCGTTGACCAGGCGCATCACGTCGCGCGTGGTCTCGCCGAGTTCGAACTCCGACGGATGCAGCACCGTCTGCTCGGCCTCCTCGCTGAGCCCCTCGTCGCTCACCAGGTCGTAGACCTCGATGCCGTCGAGCGACCAGCCATGCGAGGCCGCGACCTGGGTCAGTTCCTCGGAGGTTTCGGACAAGGTGACGTAGAGCCCGCGCTCGCCCGCGGCGCGGCCGGCCTGCAGGAACTGCAGCGCGAGCGTGGTCTTGCCCGTGCCCGGCGTGCCCTCGACCAGATAGAGGTGCTGCGCGGGCAACCCGCCGCCCAGGATGTCGTCGAGGCCGGGAATTCCCGTGGAGGTGAGGGATGACGAGGATGGCATGACAGCGAGGGCGGTTTTTTTGGAAGGAACACACGCCCGGGGCGACCGGAGCCTGTCTTCGTGCAACGCGAACGACCCGGGGAGGTTCTGGCCGGATTTTCCAATGCGGCATGCACCGCAACAGGGGCGGTTCGGGCACTTCGCGTGTAAGCCGCCGCCTCGTGAAGGCCCCGCGCGGCGGTGCCATGCCACCGCGATCGGTGGCGCTCAGCCGTGCGCGATCGCGGCCCAGGCCGCGGCGAACAGCGTCGAACCCGCGGCAGCCAGCAGTCCGCCCACCAGCCATTTGAGCGTGCGCGGCTGCAGCCGGTTGGGCAGCCGGTGATGCAGCCGCGTGGCCCCGTAGACCACCGGCATCGCGCAGGCCGCGAGCAGCGCGGCGCGCCACGAGAAGTGCCCGGTCGGCACCACGATCACGAGCCGCACCAGCGAGTTGAACGCGAACATCAGCAGCAGCGCGCGCCGCACCAGCTCGCGGTCCAGCGGCTGCCGGTACATGTGGAACACGATCGGCGGCCCCGAGCTAGAGAACAGCCCGCCGAGCACGCCCGAGAGGCAGCCGACGATGGCGAAGCTCTTGCGCCCCGAGATCGCGGGCAGCGGCTTCGCCTGCAGCACCAGCAGCACCGCGCAGCCGAGGATCGACACCCCCAGCAGCGCGCGCAGCCAGTCGACCGCGCTGCCGCTGAGCCAGGTCAGCAGCATCAGCCCGACGATCACGCCCACCGTGCTGCCATTGAGCGCCGGCTTCATCAACTGCCAGGGCACCGGGCCGGGCCGCGCGCGGAAGTAGGTCCAGGCATTGATCAGGCTCAGCACCGTGGCCGCGTTGGCCGCGTCGCTGACGCTCGCGATATGGAACACCGAGACCAGGCCGAGCAGGATCAGGCTGAAGGCGAAGCCGGTGAGGTTCTGGGCGTAGGTGGCGAGGGCGACGCAGGCCATGAAGGCCAGCACCGGCGGGGCGCCGGAGAGAAGGTCTTGCACGGGGCGGGCTTCAGCGGCGCGGGGCGTTCAGCGCTGGTGCGTCGACAAAGCCGTTGCGAAACCGCGGGAGCGAGGGGCGATGCGTGGGAAGCGATCCGGCTGGATCGGAAACGAACGGGGACACGGGCGAAGGCATGGGGAAGCGGGGGAGGCGCGATCGCGAGAGGAGGCGCCTGCATTTCGAGGGGGATGTCAGGGGCGACATCGGCCGTGAATTATAAGTAGGCCACCAGCGAGGGCCCGGGCCGCCGGGACACGCGCGGCCCGAACGCCTCATCGGAAAGGCGGTCTCGAGCCCGCGGTTCCCGCCATCACCGAACCAGATCACGGCCCCGATCAAGGGTCGGCCGGGCAGAAAACCCGCGCCAAAGATCACACTTTTTTCCGGAGATCGCAGCGCATCCTGACCAATTGTCGCGGCGCGCAAGCAGCCTTTACGCTCTCTCGCCACCATCCAGGATTCGAGCGCAAGGCATGCCGCCAGCGACAACCAGAAACCCCGACCATGGCCCTTGCCGCGACAGCACCGGATGCGGACACCGTGATGCCGGGGCCCTGGCGGCATGCCATTGCGCCTTCCCGGTTGGAGCTCCCGGCACCCGCGCACAGGCATGTCAGCAAGATGGAAATGAAGACGCCCTCCCTCGACAGGCCCGATGGGGCCGGCGGGGCGCACGTGGCATTGATCGACGATCGGCACGGCGATGGCGGCCGCCTGCTCGGCCAGTTGCAGCGCATGGGCCACGACGCCGTCGCGTTCGCGGGACCGACGAGCTTCCTGGCCGCGCTGAGTGCCGGCGAGCACTTCGACCTGCTGCTCGTGGCGGTGGAGGACGAACTGACGCGCCGCAGCCTGTTCGCCGTCTGCCGCACGCTGGAACTGCCCACGCTGCTCGTGGTGCGCACGCGGCAGTGGGCGCAGCTCGCCTCCTGGCACGGCGCGCCGGGCTGGGACGACCTGATCGAGTTCGACGAGGTCCCGAGCGAGAGCGCGACGACCGAACTCGAATGGCGCCTGCGGGCGCTGCTGTCGAAGCAGCGGCCGCCCCGCAACGCGCCGGCCGCCACCTCGGGTTTCGGCGCCTGGGGCGACTACCGTTTTCTCGGCACGGCCAGCACGGTGCTGCACCGCCATCGCAGCATCCGGCTGCAGCCGCGCCAGTACGCCTTCGCACTGACCCTGTTCCGCCACCTCGGCCAGGTGGTCACGCGCGAATGGCTCTGGCAATCGGTCTGGCAGACGCCCACGCCGCGCGCCGGGGCGCGCGTGCTCGACGTCTGCGCCACCAACGTGCGCAGCCGGCTCGACCTGCGCGCCGAGAACGGCTTCGTGCTGCGCGCGGTGTACGGCCAGGGCTACCAGATCGTCGCGGTGCCGGCCGAGCCCGCGCAGCCATAGCGGCCGCCTTGCGTCAGGCCCGTGCGCGCAGCGTTCCGCGGCCCCAGGCCGCCAGCGTCTCCAGCCAGGCCAGCAGCTGCGCGTCCTCGACCGGCGAGCACAGCAGCTGGAACGACCGGCCCGCGCGCAGGGCGGTGGGCACGGCATCGACGGCCTGCAGCTCGCTGCGGTGCGTCACGTACACCAGCGGCAGCGCACGGCCGGCCGCGGCCTCGAGGTCGGGCACGCGCGACAGCGTCCGCCGCGCATCGGCATGCAGGCCCACGACCACGCCGTCGAACTTCTGCCGGGCATCGAAGGCGCCGACGAGGTCGGCGAGATGCACGAAGGGCACGACATCGGCCCCGAGCGCGGTGAGCGAATTGGCGGTGCAGGCACGCTGCAGCGCATCGGCGTCGACCAGCGCGATCCGCAGCCCGAGCTGGACGCGCTTGCCCATCGAAACACCGCCGTGCGTCGCGCCGCGATGCGGGCTGGCCAGGGGGCGGCTCGGCGCCGCGCGCATGGCCTACTGCTCCCCCGCCACGTCGATCTCGACCCGCCGGTTGGGCTGCAGGCATTGCAGCAGCGCCGGCGATGCGCGCGTGCCCTCGCAGTCGCTGACCACGGGCTGGCGCTTGCCCATGCCGGCGGTCCGGATCAGCTTGCGCTCGATGCCCTGCTGCACGAGCAGGTCGCGCACGGTGTTCGCGCGCGCGAGCGACAGGGCCTCGTTGTAGGCATCGCCGCCGAGCCGGTCGGTGTGGCCGGTCACGACGACGTAGTGCAGCGCGCGGAAGCCGTGGCGCAGCTCGCCGGCCAGGCGCTCCACCCGTGCACGGCCCTCGGGCAGCAGGTCGGTGGCCGCGGCGCCGTCGAAGCGGAACAGGCCGTCGGCGCTGAGCGTGAGCTTCTGCGGCGGCGCAAGCCTGGTGCTGGCGGGAATCGGCGTGGCCGCGGGCGGCTGCGCGAGCAGCGCGCACTCGGGGTTCTTCCACCATGCGCCGGTCGCCAGGTTGTCGGCATTGAAGCGCACCATGTACTGGCAGGTGGTGTAGTCGCTGCCCTTGCCGTTGTAGAAGTGGAAGATGTAGTTCCACTCGCGCACGCCCCACAGGCCCTCGCTGAAATGCGGCCAGCCCAGCAGCTCGCGCAGCGGGTCCTTGCCCATGCCGGGGCGCACCCGCTCGAACGCCTTCGGTGCCGGGAACGCGCCCTGCTTCCAGTTGGCCCTGGCCGGATCCGGAAACTCCTCGGGCTTCGGCGGCGCGGGCTGCTCCGCGGCGGCGCGCGCCTGCGCCTCCTTGTCGATCGCCGCACCGGGCGACGCGCAGCCCTGGATCAGCGTCCCCGCCATGACCAGCAGGGCCAGCCCCGCCGCCTGCTTCGTTCGACTCGTGCTCATCGTCCTTCTCCCCGTGCTCAATTGAAGACCCATTCCGCGCCCACCGTGGCCGACGCGCCGGCACGGCTCAGGCCGACGCCGCCGGTCAGGCTCCAGGCGTTGCTCTCGGCCGTGCGGCGGAAGCTCACGCCCATCGCGCTCTCGCCCTTGAAGACGCCGTAGCCCATGCGCATCACCGTCTTGCCCGGCACGTAGGAGCCCGGCATCTGCACCGCCATCGCGGCCGCGACGCCGGCGTAGGCATTGCGCGCCACGCTGCGGATCTCGTTGCCCAGCGCATTCGCGCGCATGTCGGTGTAGGCGTTGTTGACGGCGCTCGACTGGTTGAGCTGCTGCACGTTGACCGCGTCGGTGGGCGCGACGCCCGGCGCCACGTTCTGGATCGTCACCGGCCCGTTGGAGGCGCCATTGCCCATCGTCACGCTGTTGTAGTTGACGGTGCCGTCGGGGTTGGTGTCGTAGCGCACCGTGCTCTGCTGCACCGCCTGCAGCTGCCGCACGTTGACCGCGTCGGTGGCCTGCGTGCCGCCGGCCACGTTGGTGATCTGGCGCTCGTTGCCGCTCGCGCCGACCGACAGCGCGCCCTGCGCGGAAGCCACCGCCACGCCCGAGAACATCTCGCGCTGGCCGTTCATGCCCGCGCGGTCGGCCACCGCGCCGTTGCCCAGCGCCACGCCGTTGCTGCTCGAGGCCAGCGAGTTGCCGCCGAGCGCGAGGCTGCCCGCGCCGATGGCGCGCGCGCCGTTGCCGGTGGCGACCGCGCTGTGGCCCAGTGCCTCGGCGCGCGGGCCGATGGCCACGCTCTCGGCGCCGGCGGCGTTCGAGTCCGCCGCCTGCGAGTTGGCATGGAAGTACTTGATGCCCGAGCCGGTCTGGATGTTGTTGATGGCCTGGTTGGTCGCGTAGAGCTGGCTGCCGTTCACCGCGTCGGTGCTGGTGGCGCTGATCTCTCCGGCCGCGACGTTGGTGATCTGGCGCTCCTTGCCTTCCGAGCCCACGCTGACCACGCCCACCGGCTTGGCGCCGGCGAACTTGTAGGTCGTGCCCTGGATCGTCACCTCCTCGGTGGGCCTGGCCTTCGAGGTCGTCGAGTCGTTGCCCAGCGCCACGCTGTTGTCGGTGCTGACCACGGCACCGGTGCCGATCGCCACGCCCCTGTCGGCCTTGACGACCGCGCCCGATCCCACCGCGGTGCCGTCCTTGCCGCTGGAAGTCGGCGCCACGTAGGTGGTCGGCGACCCGGTGATCCACTTGTTGCCCGCGCTCGCGGCCTGGCTGGCCACGGCCTGCAGCTGCGCCACGTTGACCGCATCGGTGAGCGCCGAGCCCGCGGCCACGCCGGTGATCTGGCGCAGCAGGCCGTTGGCCGCATCGCCGACGCCGACGGCGCCCGCCGTGGCGGTGGTGGAGGCGATCGCCTT
>NZ_JBZAYE010000153.1:0-13913 GCF_058244205.1 Variovorax sp. 20P10.2.4 | reverse complement strand
TCCCGATGCGGCCTCGCGCCTGGATGCCTATCCGCACCAGTTCTCGGGCGGCCAGCGGCAGCGCATCGGCATCGCCATGGCGCTGGCCTGCGGGCCCGACCTCTTGATCGCCGACGAACCCACCACGGCCCTGGACGTGACCATCCAGAAGCAGGTGCTCGACCTGATCCAGAACCTGGTGGCCGAAATGGGCATGGCGCTGATCCTGATCTCGCACGACCTGGGCGTGATCGCCAACAGCGTGCAGCGCATGCTCGTGATGTATGGCGGCAGCGTGGTGGAGAGTGGGCCGACGCGCGCCCTCTTCGCGAACCGGGCGCATCCGTATACCAAGGGGCTGTTCGCGGCGCGGCCGGTGATCGGGGCGCCGAGGGGCCAGCGGCTGGCGACCATCCGGGGCAGCGTGCCCGAGCTGGTGGACCTGCCCGCGGGCTGTCCCTTCGCGGGGCGCTGCAGCTACACGGTCGATGCCTGCCAGTCGACGCGGCCGCCCGCGGTGATGCTGCCCGATGACCATGCGGTGCGCTGCATCCGACTCGACGAGATCGAAGCGGAGGCCGTGGCATGAGCACGACCACCACCAACAACACACCGCTGCTGCAGGTCACCGACCTCGTACGCCACTACGCGCTACCGCGCGAGAAGCTGCTGGGCCCGCCGCCCACGGTCAAGGCGCTCAATGGCGTGAGCTTCGAGGTGCAGGCCGGGCGCAGCGTGGGGATCGTTGGCGAGTCCGGCTCGGGCAAGTCGACCATCGCACGCCTCGTGATGGCCCTGGACAAGCCCACCTCGGGCAGCGTGAAGCTCGAAGGGCGCGAACTGCATGCCCTCTCAAGAGACGAACTGCGCACCGCGCGGCGCGACTTCCAGATGGTCTTCCAGGACCCCTACGGCTCCCTCGACCCGCGCCAGACGGTTGCGCGCATCGTGGCCGAGCCTCTGGAAGCGCTGGCCCAGGTCTCGAGGAAGGAACAGCGCGAGCGCGCCGCCGAGTCCCTGGCAGCCGTGGGCCTGCGCCCCACCGACCTCGACAAGTACCCGCACGAGTTCTCGGGTGGCCAGCGCCAGCGCATCGCCATCGCCCGCGCCCTCATCACCCGCCCCAAGCTCATCGTCGCCGACGAGCCCGTGAGCGCCCTGGACGTCTCCGTGCAGGCCCAGGTGCTCAACCTCATGCAGGACCTGCAGCAGCAGTTCGGCATCAGCTACCTGCTCATCAGCCATGACCTCGCCGTCGTCAACCACCTGTGCGACGAAGTGTGCGTGGTCTTCAAGGGGCAGATCGTCGAGCGCGGCACGCCGCAGGAGCTCTTCGCCAACGCGCAGCACCCGTACACGCGCACGCTGCTCGGCGCGGTGCTGCAGGCACCGGGGCACTGAGCGCGCCCGTCATGCAACCAGGGCATAAGCATCTGGTTGCGCACCGGGCCTCTCCTCGCGGATGATGCGGCGCGCCCGGAGGGCGCATGCCCCCGCCACCGCTCAAAGGACCGCCCGCCCATGCTTCACAGACGCACCCTCCTCGCCACCAGCGCCGCCGCGCTCGCGCCCCTCGTGCTGCCGGCCGGCGCCCTCGCGCAGGCACGCCGCAAGGACACGCTGGTGCTCGGCCTCACGCTCGAACCCACCGGCCTCGATCCCACGGCCAAGGCCGGCGCCGAGATCGCCGAGGTGGTGCTCTACAACGTCTTCGAGACGCTGACCAAGATCAACTCCGACGGCAGCGTCACGCCGCTTCTGGCCGAGAGCTGGGAGGTCTCGCCCGACCTGCGCACCTACACCTTCAGGCTCAGGCGCGGCGTGAAGTTCCAGAACGGCGAGGCCTTCGACGCGAACACGGTCAAGTTCTCGTTCGACCGCGCCTCGGCCGCCAACAGCACCAACAAGGACAAGCGCTTCTTCGCCAACTTCACGACCCAGGCGCTCGACGCGAACACGGTGGTGCTGATCGCCAAGGAGATCGAGCCCGACCTGCTGTTCCAGCTCGGCCAGGCCTCGGCGATCGTGGTCGAGCCCAAGTCGGCCGAGGGCAATGCCACCAAGCCCGTGGGCACCGGCCCCTACCGGCTCGAGAACTGGGCCAAGGGCTCGTCGATCGTGCTCGCGAAGTGGGACGGCTACCGCCATGCCGACGCGGTGCAGATCCGCCGCGCGAGCTTCCGCTTCGTCTCGGAGCCGGCCGCGCAGACCACCGCGCTGCTGTCGAACGACATCGACCTGTTCCCGCATGCCTCGGTCTCGCGCAGCCTCTCGCAGTTCCAGAACGACAAGCGCTTCCAGATCCTGTTCAACGCCTCGCGCGGCAAGTCGATCCTCGCGATCAACAACCGGCGCAAGCCGCTCGACGACGTGCGCGTGCGCCGCGCGATCGCGGCCGCGATCGACCGCAAGGCGGTGATCGACGCAGCCATGGACGGCCGCGGCATCCCGATCGGCAGCCACTACGTGCCGACCGCGCCGGGCTACGTCGACACCACCGGCATCAACCCCTATGACCCCGCGAAGGCCAAGCGCCTGCTGGCCGAGGCCGGCGTGAAGCTGCCGCTGCAGCTCGACCTGGTGCTGCCGCCCCCGCCCTATGCGCGCCAGGGCGGCGAGCTGATCGCCGCGCAGCTCGCGCAGGTCGGCATCGTCGCGAAGATCCAGAACGTGGAGTGGGCGCAGTGGATCAGCGGCACCTACGGCAACAAGAACTACGACCTGTCGGTGATCCTGCATGTCGAGCCCTTCGACCTCGTGAACTACACGCGCCCCGAGTACTACTGGGGCTACCAGTCGGCGAAGTTCAACGAGGTGTTCGAGAAGTCGCGCAACGCGCCGCGCGAGGCCGACCGCCTGCGCCTGCTGGGCGAGGCGCAGCGCATCCTGGCCGAGGACTCGGCCAACGTGTTCCTCTACCAGCCGCAGCTCATCACCATCGCCGCGCGCGGCCTGCGCGGCCTGTGGAAGGACGCGCCGATCTTCGCCAACGACATCGCCGCGATGTCCTGGGCGTGAGTGGCCGCTGACCTTTCGCGGCCCTCCGCATCCGGGAACCTCCCGAGGAAAAAGCGCCGCGCCGCGGCGTCGCCGGCGAGCCTGCTGCGCGAGAATGCTTTTGGCTGCACGGCGTGGCATCTTTCCTGCTGCGCCGAGGGTCTCTCGCGGCGCCGCGCCTTGATTCGGGGCGCGCCGTCCCCTCGCCCTTCCGAGGCAGCCCTTTGCCTTTCCAGACGTTTTTCCGGAGATCACCACGTATGTTGAACCGTCGCACCCTCCTCACCACCGCTGGCGCCACCGTGGCCCTGGCCACACCGCTGGCCGGCATGGCCCAGGGACGGAAGGACGCCATCGTGATCGGCATGGCGCTCGAGCCGCCGGGCCTCGATCCGACCGCGGGCGCCGCGGCCGCGATCGCCGAGGTGGTGCAGTACAACATCCTCGAGACGCTGACCAAGATCAATGCCGACGGCAGCGTCACGCCGCTGCTGGCCGAGAGCTGGGAAGTCTCGCCCGACCTCAAGACCTACACCTTCAAGCTGCGCCGCGGCGTGAAGTTCCAGAACGGCGAGCCCTTCAACGCGGCCACGGTCAAGTTCTCGTTCGACCGCGCCGGTTCGGACAAGAGCACGAACAAGGACAAGCGCACCTTCGCCAACCTCAGCACGCAGGCGACCGACGACTACACGGTGGTCGTGATCAACAAGGAGATCGACCCCGACCTGCCCTTCGTGCTGGGCCAGGCCACCGCGGTGATCGTCGAGCCCAAGAGCGCCGACGGCAACGCCACCAAGCCCGTGGGCACCGGCCCCTACAAGCTCGACAACTGGGTCAAGGGTTCCTCGATCACGCTGAGCAAGTGGGACGGCTTCCGCAACCCCGGCAACGCGAAGATCAACAAGGCGACCTTCCGCTTCATCTCCGACACCGCGGCCCAGGCCGCGGCCATGCTCTCGGGCGACGTCGACATGTTCCCGCGCATCGGCACGCGCGTGGTGCCGCAGTTCAAGGCCAACCCGCAGTTCCAGACCATCCTCGCCGGCTCGCGCGCCAAGACCATCCTGTCGATCAACAACCGCAAGAAGCCACTCGACGACGTGCGCGTGCGCCGCGCGATCCTCGCGGCCATCGACCGCAAGGCCGTCATCGAGGGCGCGGCCGACGGCTTCGGCGTGCCGATCGGCAGCCACTACGTGCCCGGCGCGGCCGGCTATGTCGACACCACCGGCATCAACCCCTTCGACATCGAGAAGGCCAAGAAGCTGCTGGCCGAGGCCGGCGTGAAGACCCCGCTCGAGCTCAAGCTGACCCTGCCCCCGCCGCCGTACGCGCGCCAGGGCGGCGAGGTGATCGTGGCCCAGCTCGCCAAGATCGGCATCGTGGCGAAGGTGCAGAACGTCGAGTGGGCGCAATGGCTCAGCGGCACCTACGGCAACAAGGACTACGACCTGTCGATCGTCTCGCACGTCGAGCCCTTCGACCTCGGCAACTACGCCAAGTCGGACTACTACTGGGGCTACCAGTCGAAGGCCTTCGACACGCTGTTCGACAAGATCAAGACCACCGCCAACACCGCCGAGCGCAACAAGCTGCTGGGCGACGCGCAGAAGATGCTGGCCACCGACGCGGCCAACGGCTTCCTCTACCAGCCGCAGTTCCCGACCGTGGCGAAGAAGAACGTCAAGGGCATCTGGAAGGAAAACCCGATCTTCGTGAACGACCTGTCGGCCCTGTCCTGGGGTTAAGGAACGAGCCCTCCAAACGCGCGGCGGTAGCACCCGCCGCGCAACCCAACGCCCCTCGTGCACGGGGCGTCGGGTACTCCCCGCAGCGAAATCAAGGAGGAGGCCGAAGGCCGGGGGACATTCGCGGAGGGGAGTACCCGGCGTCCCGTGCACGCGCCCCCGGCCCCGACAAGAGCAGGCTCACACCAACTGCGTAGCCAGCATCTCCCGCGCTCGAGCCACAAATTCCGTCTCCCCCCGCCGCCCCGGCAGGAATTGGAAGGCCACGCGCGGCAACGCCGGCAGCCCATGCGGCGCCGCCAGCCGAGCCACCCCTTCGCCGATCGCCGACTCGTTGAGGCAGGCCACCCCCAGCCCCGCCGCCAATGCCGACTGCAGCCCCGCCACGCCCGAGGCCACGTGAGCGAGCACGTAGGGCACATGCCGGCGCCGCAGCAACGCCACCGTGAACTGGTGCAGCGAGCAGGTGTCGGGCAGCACCAGCAGCCGCACCGGCTCGCCGCGCACCACCCGCATGCCGGCGGCGCCCAGCCAGGCCAGTGATTCGCGCCGCAGCACCGCCGGGCTGCCCGGCGGCGGCGTCGACACGCCCGCGATGTGCATCGCCAGCGCCACGTCGAAATCGCCGCGCGCATAGGCCGCGCGCAGCTCGTCGCTCTTGAGGATGCTCACGTGCAGCCGCACGCGCGGATGGCCCTGCGCGAGCCGCGCCAGCAGCTGCGTCAGGTCGCCCGGACGGAAGTAGTCGGTGACCGCGAGCCGCAGCTCGCCCGCCAGCGTCTCGCCATGCAGGTCGCGAAAGGCCTCGTCGCTGAGCGCCAGGATGCGCCGCGCATGGACCAGCAGCCGCGCGCCGGCCTCGGTCGGCGACACCCCGGCCTTGCTGCGCGTGAGCAGCGACTGGCCCGCGCGCTCCTCGAGCTTGCGCATCTGCTCGCTGACCGAGGACTGCGAGAGGAAGACCCGCGGCGCCGCGGCCGTGAGGCTGCCCGCGTCGACCACCGCCACCAGCGTTCGCAGCTGTTCCAGATCGAATCCCTGCATGGCTCATCCATCCGATATTCCGATGGCTTCCATCATATCTTCCCGCTTTTCCGATGACGAGGCGCTGCCCACAATCACCCCATCGACCACCCAAACCTTCCAAGGAGTCCGCCATGCCCCACATCGTCGTCCACCTCTCCGGCCAACCCGATGCCGACCTCACGCGCCAGACCGTCGACGCCGTCGCCGAGCTCACCCAGAGCGTGCTCGGCAAGCAGCTGCCGGTGATCGCCATCACCGTGCAGTACATCGCCGCCGATACCTGGTTCATCGGCGGCCAGTCGCTGGCCTCGCTCGGGAAGTCGGCCTTCCACCTCGACATCAGCATCACCGACGAGACCAACACCAAGGCCGAGAAGGCGCGCTACCTGCGCGAGGTCCATGCGGCCATGGCCAGGCTGCGGCCGAACCTGCACGAGGTCTCGTACATCCACGTGATCGACGCGCGCGGCGCGGCCTACGGCTACGGTGGCAAGACCCAGGAGTACCGGCATCAACAGGCCGGTGTCTGAGGCCGCGCGTTGAAGCGGCCGCGGGGGCATGGCACGATGCGCCATGCCCTCCGCCAGCCCCCCGTCGAACACCGTCCGCCACGCCGACAGCCTCGGCAATCCCCTCACGCTCGACGACGCCGCCAGCCTGCCGCTGGTCGACGATTTCGTCATGGGGTTCATCTCGAGCGAGGCCCGCGCCGTCAACCTGCTCGCCGTCACCGAGCACGACGCGAGCCCCATCGTGCAGGCCTACGGCGCCACGCTGCACCTGTTCGCCGAATCGCGCGAGGCCGTGGCCAATGCGCGTCCCTTCCTCGACAAGGCACGCCAGCAGGCCGCGCGCGCCACGCCGCGCGAGCAGCGCTACATCGCCGCCATCGAGGCCTGGGCCGACGGCGACATCGCGCGCGCCATCGCGCTGCATGCCGAGCAGGCGCGCGAGCATCCGCGCGACCTGGTGTCGCTCAAGCTCGGCCAGTACCACTGCTTCAACACCGGCGACTGCCCCGGCATGCTGCGGCTCGCGCTCGCGGTGCTGCCGCATGCGGCCGAGATGCCCTACGTGCACGGCATGGCCGCCTTCGGCTACGAGCAGTGCCACCTGATGCGCGAGGCCGAGGCCAGCGCGCGCCATGCGATCGCCCTGTGCCGCAAGGAGCCCTGGGCCCACCATGCGCTCGCGCACGTGATGCTCACCGAGGGCCGCCTCGCCGAGGGCCTGGCCTTCATGGAGAGCGTGAGCGACACCTGGGTCGGCCTCAACTCCTTCATGGTCACGCACAACTGGTGGCACGTGGCGCTGTTCCTCATCGACCTGGGCCGCGGCGACGAGGCGCTCGCGGTCTACGACCGCCATGCCTGGGGCGTGGTCAAGGAGTATTCGCAGGACCAGATCGGCGCCGTCTCGCTGCTCGCGCGGCTCGAGCTCGCGGGCGTCGACGTCGGCGATCGCTGGGACGACGTGGCAAAGCACCTGCTGCAGCGCCAGGCCGACCACGTGCTGCCCTTTCTCGACCTGCAGTACCTCTACGGCCTGGCGCGCGCGGGCCGGCCCGAGGCCGACACGCTGCTGGCCAACATCGAGGCCTTCGCGCCGCATGCGCCGGCCTCGACGCGCGCGGCCTGGCAGCGCGTGTGCGTACCGGCCGCGCATGGCCTGCGCGCCCATGCGCGCGGCGACCTGACCGCGGCGATCGACGGCCTCGGCACCGCGCTGCCGCGGATGATCGAGATCGGCGGCAGCCATGCACAGCGCGACCTGTTCGAGCAGGTCTACCTCGACGCGCTGGTGCGCAGCGGCACCGAGGCCACGCTGACCGGCGCGCAGGGCATCCTGCAGCAGCAGCTCAACGGCCAGCCCGAATCGCTGCGGCTGCGCCGGCAGGCGGCCGAGGTCTACCGCCAACTGGGCCTGCCGGAGATCGCCGCGCGCTCATGAGTTCAGGACATGGGGCGTGCCGCAAAAGGAATTGGCGGCACGCGCGAGGCGACTCCACACTGGCCGGCGTTTCCACCCGTGCCCACATCGCCCCATGCAGACCTCGCTCATCGCCCTGGCCGCGCTCGCCTTCCTCGCACCCTCGCTCCGCGCCCAGCCGGCCGACGCACCGGTCGAACTCGACCTGCTGCTGCGCGGCGGCACCGTCTACACCGGCGACGATGACCGGCCCGTGGTCGGCGACGTCGGCATCGCGGGCGACCGCATCGTGTTCGCGGGCCGCGCGATGCCCGCGCAGTTCAAGGCCAAGCGCACCATCGACGCCACCGGCATGGTGGTGGCGCCGGGCTTCATCGACGCCCACACGCATGCCGACATCAACCTGCATTCGAACGACGCGCGCAAGCGCCTCAACATCCCGTTCCTGACCCAGGGCGTGACCACCGCCGTGATCGGCAACGACGGCTTCGGCGGCTGGGACATCGCGGCCCAGGCGCAGCGGCTGCGCGCCGTGCCGGTGGGCACCAACGTCGCGATGTACGTCGGCTTCGGGCCGGTGCGCACCAGCCAGCTCGGCGAGGCCAACCGCCAGCCCACGCCCGAGCAGCTCGAGGCCATGGGCCGCCACGTGAGCCAGGCCATGTGCGAGGGCGCGCTGGGCCTGTCGACCGGGCTGTTCTATCCGCCGCAGAACTTCTCGAAGACCGAAGAGGTGATCGCGCTCGCGAAGGTGGCGGCGCGCCATGGCGGGCTCTACGACAGCCACATCCGCGACGAGTCCATGTACAACATCGGGCTCAAGGGCTCGATCGACGAGGTGATCCGCATCGGCCACGAGGCGAAGCTGCCGGTGCACGTGGCGCACATCAAGGCGCTCGGCGTCGACGTGCAGGGCCAGAGCGGCGACATCATCCAGCGCATCGAACGCGAGCGCGCCAAGGGCCTGGACATCACGGCCGACCACTATCCGTGGACCGCGTCGAGCACCCGCTTCTCGGCCGCGCTGATCCCGCCCTGGGCCATCGATGGCGGCCGCGCCGCGCTGCTGCAGCGCTTCGACGATGCCGCGGTACAGGAGCGGCTGCGCGGCGGCATGCGCGAGAACCTGCGGCTGCGCGGCGGGCCCGACGCGATCCTGTTCTCGGCCGGCAGCACGAAGTACGTGGGCAAGACGCTCGCGCAGGTCGCGAAGGACACGAACGCCGACCCGGTCGACGCCGCCATCGCGGTGCTGCGCGACGGCGACCTGATGATCGCCTCGTTCAACCAGAGCGACGACGACGTGCGCGCCTTCATGAAGCGGCCCTGGGTGATGACCTCGTCGGATTCCTCGCAGGGCCATCCGCGCGCCTACGGCACCTTCGCGCGCAAGTACGAACAGTACGTGGTGAAGGAGCACGCGATCTCGCTCGCGCAGTTCGTCCGCAGCAGTTCCTCGCTCACGGCCGACACGCTGGGGCTGGTACAACGCGGCCATCTGCGGCCCGGCTACTACGCCGACGTGGTGGTGTTCGATCCCGCGCGCTTCGCCGCGCGTGCCACCTACACGCAGCCGACGCTGCTGTCCGAGGGCGTGCGCACGGTGCTGGTGAACGGCCAGCTCGCGGTGGACCAGGGCCAGCCGACGGGCGTCGGCGCGGGCCGGCCGCTGCTGCGCACGCCGAAGGCCGGCAGCTGCGGCTGAGCCGCTTCAGTCCTTGCGCTGGAGGTGCCGCGTCTGGTCGTAGGTCGGCTGCGGCGGCAGGTCGGCCAGGTGCCGCGTGTCGGCCCATTCGACGATCTCGATCGCCTCGGGCGCCGCGGGATCGGCGATGCGGATGCGGTTGAAGCCGGCGTTGGGAATCTCGCTGCGGCGCGGACCGCTGAGGCTCAGGCCGTGCGCGGTGCGCCACACCATGTCGAGCACGCCGCCGTGCGTGACCACGATCAGGTGCTGCCCGCGGTGCGCGCTGGCGATGGTGCCGAGCGCCGCGACGATGCGCGCATGGAACTCGCGCGGCGTCTCGCCCTCGGGCATGGCGTGGTCCTCGCGGAACTCGAGCCACTCTTCCCAGGCGCGCGGATGCAGGGCCTGGATCTCGTCGGAGCGCATGCCCTCGACGATGCCGAAGAACTGCTCGCGCAGCGAGGCCGTGGTGGCGATCGGCAGCGAGAGCTGCGAGGCGCCGGGCGCCGCCGTCTGCTGGGCCCGCAGCAGGTCGCTGCTGATCACGTGCTGCACCGCGGTTTCCTGCGCCAGCCGCAGCCCAATGCGGCGCGCCTGCTCGTGGCCCATGTCGTTGAGCGGCACGTCGGCGTGGCCCTGGAAGCGCAGTTCGCGGTTCCAGGCGGTCTCGCCGTGGCGGATGAGGATGATGTCGGTGGTGGTGTCGGGTTTGGGCGTGGGCATCGACCGCCATTGTCCCACCACCGGCACCCGCGCAGGGTGCGCTTTCAGGCCAAGGCCAGCGGCAGCGCGCCCAGTCGCAGCGCCGGCGAAGGCGTGAGCAGCGAGAGCACCCACGCGATCGTGAAGCCGCCGACGATGGCGCAGACCACCACCACCGCGGTGTAGGGCAGCGCGCGGTCGGCCGGGCACTTCATCAGCACCGGCAGGCCGAGGTAGATCAGGTAGATGCCGTAGAGCCCGCACAGCGCGCCCAGCACCGACAGCGAGGGCAGCAGGCTGAAGACGCCGCCGACCAGCGAGGCGGTGGAGGCATAGACCGCGAGCTTGAGCGCGGCGACCGGGCTCTGCACGCCGTCGAAGGTGGGCGCGAGCGCATCGACGATGAGGCCGACCACGAACACCACCACGAGCGACAGCACGTAGCCGACCACCATGTTGACCAGCCCCGCGAGCACCGGCACGCGGAAGCTGACGCCGAAGGCGCCCATGCCGATCACCGACAGGCCGATGAAGCCGGCCACGGCCGGGATCAGCGCGAGGATCATCAGGTAGTTCTTGTAGAGCGAGGCGGCGTCCTCGGGCTCGGCATCGATCAGGGCCCAGGTGGCCTTGGGCTTGAGCAGGATGTCCTGCACGCGTTGAACCAGGTTCATGGAAGTCGAAGGGAAAGGAGAAGGGGGTGGCGGCGCGAGTATGTCGAGCCGCGGCGCGTCTGGCTGCTGGCCAGGAAGCCTATGCCGATGCGCCGGGATGGCCTCCTCGCGCAGAATCCCGGCATGCCTGCCACCCTCGTACTTCTTCCCGGCCTCGCGTGCGACGCGCGCCTGTGGGACGCCCAGCTCCCCGCCCTCCCCTCCTCGCTCTCGCCGCGCGTGAGCGACGTCCAGTTGCGCCACGCCACCATCGAGGGCATGGCCGCCGCCGTGCTGGCCGAGAACCCCGGCCCGCTGGTGCTGTGCGGCGCCTCGATGGGCGGCATGGTCGCGATGGAGGCCGCGCGCCAGGCGCCCGGTCGCATCGCGGGCCTGGCCCTGCTGGGCACCAGCGCGCGGCCCGAGACGCCCGACATGCGCGCGCTGCGCGAAGGCGCGATCGAGTACTTCGCGCGCGGCGAGCTGCGCGAGGTGATCGAGCCCAACGTGTTCTTCGCCTTCCATCCGGCCCAGGCCGCCGACCCGGTGCTGGTGCAGCGCTATCTCGACATGGTGCTGGGCGCCGGCGCCGAACAGCTCACGCGCCAGAACCGCGCCGTGATGGCCCGGCCCGATGCGCGCACCCACCTCGCGTCGCTGCGCGCGCCGGTACTGCTGATGTGCGGCGACGACGACCGCCTCGCGCCGCCCGAATGCACGCGCGAACTGGCGGCGCTGCTACCGCAAGCCGAACTGGTGTGGGTTCCGCAGTGCGGCCACATGCTGACGATGGAAAAGCCGGCTCTGGTCAACGACGCGCTCAACGGCTGGCTCGCGAAACTGTTCGCGGCCTGAGCGCCGAGCCGAGCCCGGCCCGCCTCAGTGCAGCAGGCCGCCGGTCTCGGCGATATCGCGCTCGACCTCGAGCGCGGTGCGCACCGCGATGCGCAGCGCCTCGACCAGGGTCGCGAGCGCCATGCTCGGCGCGCCCGGAAAGTTCGCCGCCTGCTCGGGCAGGTAGGGGATGTGGATGAAGCCACCGCGTACGCCTTGCACGCCCTGCTGCGCACGCTGCGCGAGCTGGTGCATCAGGCCATAGAAGATGTGGTTGCACACGAAGGTGCCGGCCGTGTTCGACACCGAGGCCGGCACGCCCGCGGCGCGCAGGTCGCGCACCATGGCCTTGATCGGCAGCGTCGAGAAATAGGCCGCGGGGCCCTCGGGCGCCACCGGCATGTCGACCGGCTGCTGTCCCGCGTTGTCGGCGATGCGGCCATCGTCGATGTTGATCGCCACGCGCTCGGGCGTGACCTCGGCGCGGCCGCCGGCCTGGCCGATGCACAGCACCAGCCGCGGCTTGAGTTCGTCCATCGCCTCGGCCAGCGACTCGATGGCCGCGCCGAAGACGCAGGGCATCTGGCGCGCATGCACCACTGCGCCGGCGTGCTTCCAGCCGTCGAGCGCGCGCACCGCTTCCCATGAAGGATTGATGGCCTCGCCGCCGAAGGGCTCGAAGCCGGTCAGCAGCACGCGCGATGGTGGAGAGGTTCGGGGCGTCTTCGGCGAGGTCATGGGGCCGACGTTACCGCAAGCGCCCCCTGGCGTCGCTACTTCCTGGGCGCGAGGTCGAGCGGATTGGCGGGCAGGTCACCGCGCGCGGGCTTGGGCTTCTGCTCGATCTTGCATTCGGCGTCCCGGAACGGGCCCGACAGCCGGTCCCAATCGGAGTTGATGACCTGCTGGAAGCACACGATCTTGCCGTTGTCCTTGTGCTTGAACAGATAGAACCCGCCGGTGGGTTGGGACAGCGCCGGACCGCAGATCAGGGCGGTGCCGAGCGCGAATGCGAAGGCTGCGATGAGTTTCATGGTCGTTCTCCCGGGAAATCACAGGGCGGGCGGCGAAGCCAGGCTCCTGGCCACCTCGATGACCAGGTTGCGAGATTGCTCGACGATCTTGTCACGCTCGGCCTCGAACTCCCGATCGGTGAGGCCTCTGGGAATCTTCAGGGTCGGCGTGTGGATGTGGCCTGCCGGGATATCGAGCCGGAAGACGTCGCGCAGCAAGGTGTTGCGATACGCGCTGGCGTTGGACAGGTAGTTGCCGCCCCCGCCCTGCAGCGCGCAGTTCAGCTCTTGCGGATTCGGCTTCGTTCCCTCGGGCGGAAAAAGAGCGTCGAGGGTGCACTCTATGACATCGTAATCGTCGTTCCGAGCCACTTTCCAGTCGCCCGTGGCCGCATCGATCATTCTCTGGAACGGCAGGCTTGCGACGGTGAACTGCGACGGCGCATCCTTCGACCATGGCGTGGGCGAATACCCCAACCAGCGTTCCGGCGGGTTGATCTCGCAATCCTGGTTCGAGGGAAGGCCGGTGCACGGAGGCCTCAGGTTGTCGTTGCCGGCGGCGGAGAAGTGATAGCGCCCGTTGTAGTGCTCCAGGTCGAAGCTGTTGCGCCCCTGGCTCATGGTGATCGACGCATCGACGCGCTTGCCGCCGGGCTTGAACCAGGGCCCCAGCGTGTCCTCCTGCATGCCGGCGAGGAACGGACCGTAGTTGACGGGCAGGATGAAGGTGCGGATCACCGCGGTCGTGCCGTCGGCCAGCGCCACGGTCTGGCCATCGAGCGAGAGGATGGTTGCGCCCGAGGGGTTGCCTCTGAGCAGTCCGATGTCGCCGGACTCGATCCCGGCATCGGAACTCGGGTCGCCGAGCGAGAACGGATCGAAGCCGCTCACCAGGATCCGCCTGTGGCCCGCGCCTTCGGGGAAATCGATCGACAGCTGCCCGCGCGAGGCGCGCTCGAATTCGTTCTGCAGCGCGGCGCGCTGCGCGTCCGTCAACGCGAACTCGGGCTTCCACTGGCGCAGCGCGAGCGTCATCGTCAGCCGTGCCCAATAGAGCATGCGGTCGTCGCTCTTGGCCAGCGTGCCCTGGACCGACCGGCCCTGCACGCGGTCGAGCGCCGCCTGCCAGAGCTTGCGGCCCTCGGCGTGCAGCAGCGCCACCGCCTCGTCGTAGCTCGAGGCGCCGGCCAGGCCATCGCTGCAGAGCTTCGCGGCGAAATCGGGGCCGAAGCGGTCGAATCCGCTGGCCCGCAGCAGTTGCTGCGAATAGCTCAATGCATCGCTGGCGGCGATCTTGTTAGGCAGGCGCCGCTCCTCGTAGGAGGCCTCCACGGCGCTGTCCATC
>NZ_JBZAYE010000152.1:0-13965 GCF_058244205.1 Variovorax sp. 20P10.2.4 | reverse complement strand
ACCGGGCAACTGCTGCACCGGCCGCGCGCGCGCGAGCTGCAATCCGCTGGCCGCGACCGGCGTGGCCGGCATGTCGAGTGCCGCAAGTTCGTTGCGGTAAGGGCCGGCGGCCGTCTTGCGCACATTCACGCGCAAGGTCATCGGCGCCTGGGCGTTGTCGGCCTGCAGCACGCGCTGCCAGTCGCGCGGATGGTCGCGCTTGAGCTTCTCGATCCACCAGCGCGGATGGTTCCAGTGCGCCACCGGTTCGGCATCGGTCGCGGCCACGAGTTCGTCGCGCTCGCGCAGGAAGCGCCGCAGGCAGGCATTGATGAAGCTGGCCTGCGCGCGCGTGGCCGGGTTGCGTTTGGCGGCCTCCACGGTCTGGTCGACCAGCGTGAAGGGCTCGTAGGGCGACTGCCCCGCGTCCCAGGCCAGCGCGAGCGCGGTGCACAGCAGCGCATCGGGCAGCGGCGGCGGCGTGCGCTTGGCGAGGTGGCGGCGCAGGGCTTCGGCACGGCCCAGCCAGCGCAGCACCTGGAAGCCCAGGGCCTGGACGCCGGGGCGCAGCGCGGGTTCGACGGCCTCGAAGGCGACCGAGCCCGAGGTGCCGGCGCGGATCGACGCCAGCGCCCCTGCGGTCAATTGCAGTTGGCGCCAGAGCGGCGGTTGCAGCGGCGAAGCGCCGCCGTGCGAGGGGTCAGAAGGAAGAGCAGGCAATGCGGGCGATGTTAAAGGGCCCGGATGTCCGCCACCCAGGCAATGTCATGAACGAAATCGGCGGCCGAAGTTCAGTGCAGCGGCGCCGCGGGCCTCAAACGCACGGCCCATGCCACCAGCAGCGCCGGGAACTGGGCGAGCGCCGCGTTGTAGCTGGCGACCGCGAGGTTGAACTGGGTGCGCGCGATCTCGGCGGCGGCCGAGGGTTCGGGCCAGGCCATCGGCTCGGCCGCGATCGCGCCGGTGGCCGTCACGGGCACCAGCGCGTTCGCCGTCGAAGCCTGGCCCGCGGGACGCGACAGCGTGCCGTCGGGATGGAAGGAGGTCACCGCATCCGGATGCCGGCGCTGCCAGGCGGTCAGCAGCACCTGCAGCGCGGTCGCGAGCGCCGACATGCTGCCGGCCTCGAGCGGACGCTGCCGGGTCGCGCCGAGCAGGGTGGCCATCTGCGTGGTCGCGGCCTGCAGCGAAGAGGCGCCCGCCGCGGGATCGGTCGATTCCTCGGCGGCCGACGGCGCGCTCAGGCTGGTCTGCACGAAGTCGAGCTGGCGCGTCAGCGCGGCGTCCAGCGTGGCATAGGCCTGCAGCACCGCGGCCCGCAGGCGCACCAGCCGGTTGTAAGCGCCGACAAACCAGAACAGCAGCACGGCCACGACGATCCAGCCGGCCAGCGAATCGGGCAACACGCTCATCGATGGCACTCCAGGAAAAGCTCAGAAGGAAGACGCAAGGACGCGCGGAAAACCGCGGCCCCCCATGAAAAACGCCTCCCGACCGTCAAGCCGGGAGGCGTTCACGACCGGTCACGGCCGGGCGATGCTAACCAGTTATTCGGTCGCGGCGCCTTCGCTGGCGTCGACCGTGCTGGTGGCATCGCTGGACGAACCGGCGAGCTCGGCGGCTTCGGACTCGGCGATGGCGCGGCGCTCGGCCTCGTCCATCTCGTCCTTGGCCTTGCGTGCCAGGTGGTACGCCATGCCGGTGCCCGCGGGGATCAGGCGGCCGACGATGACGTTTTCCTTCAGGCCGCGCAGCTCGTCGCGCTTGCCCATGATCGCGGCTTCGGTCAGCACGCGCGTCGTTTCCTGGAACGAAGCGGCGGAGATGAACGAGTCGGTCGACAGCGACGCCTTCGTGATACCGAGCAGCAGGTTGGTGAACGTCGCGGGGATCTTGCCTTCGGCGCGCAGGGCGTCGTTGGTGTTGAGCATTTCGCTGCGTTCGACCTGTTCGCCCGAGATGTAGCTGGTGTCGCCGACGTTGTCGACCACGACGCGGCGCAGCATCTGGCGAACGATCACCTCGATGTGCTTGTCGTTGATCTTCACGCCCTGCAGGCGGTACACGTCCTGCACCTCGTCCACGATGTAGCGCGCGAGTTCTTCCGAACCCAGCAGGCGCAGGATGTCCTGCGGATCCGCCGGACCGTCGACCACGCTTTCGCCCTTGTTCACCACCTGGCCTTCGTGCACCAGGATGTTCTTTTCCTTCGGCACGAGTTCTTCCCAGACCTTGCCTTCCGGGTCGGTGATCTGCAGGCGGATCTTGCCCTTCGTTTCCTTGCCGAACGACACGGTGCCGGTCATCTCGGCCAGCATGCCCTTGTCCTTCGGCGAACGGGCTTCGAACAGCTCGGCCACGCGCGGCAGACCGCCGGTGATGTCGCGGGTCTTCTGGCCTTCGACCGGAATACGCGCCAGCACTTCGCCGGGGCCCACGTCCTGGCCGTCACGCACCTGGATCAGCGCACCGATCGGGAAGCCGATCGTCACCGAGTGGTCGGTGCCGGGGATCTTCACCTCGGCGCCCGAGGCGTCGATCAGCTTGACCTGCGGACGCACGACCTTGGCAGCGCCGCGGCGCTTCGGGTCGATCACGACCAGGGTCGACAGACCGGTCACTTCGTCCACCTGCTTGGCGACCGTGAGGCCTTCCTCGACGTTCTCGAACTGGGTCTTGCCGGCGAATTCCGTGATGATCGGGCGCGTCAGCGGGTCCCAGTTGGCGAGCACGTGGCCGGCCTTGATCTGCTGGTCGGCCTTGACCGTCAGCGTCGCGCCGTACGGCACCTTGTGGCGTTCGCGCTCGCGGCCGTGCTCGTCATGGATGACGATCTCGCCCGAACGTGCGATCACCACCAGCTCGTTCTTGCTGTTGGTCACGTAGCGCATCGTGGCGTTGAAGCCGATCACGCCGTTGGACTTGGCCTCGACGCTCGAAGCGACAGCCGCGCGCGAAGCCGCACCACCGATGTGGAAGGTACGCATCGTGAGCTGCGTGCCCGGTTCGCCGATCGACTGCGCCGCGATCACGCCGACCGCTTCGCCGTTGTTCACCAGGCCGCCGCGGCCGAGGTCGCGGCCGTAGCACTTGGCGCAGATGCCGAAGCGCGTGGCGCAGGTCAGCGCGGTGCGGACCTTGACTTCGTCCACGCCGTCGGCTTCGATGGCGTCGATCGTGTCTTCGTCGAGCATGTCGCCGGCCTTGACCAGCACGGCACGCGTCTCGGGGTGCAGCACGTCTTCGGCCACGCTGCGGCCGAGGATACGGTCGCGCAGCGATTCGATGACTTCACCGCCCTCCACGATCGCGCGCATCAGCGCGCCGTCGTGCGTACCGCAGTCCTGCTCGATCACCACCAGATCCTGCGTCACGTCGACCAGACGGCGGGTCAGGTAACCCGAGTTCGCCGTCTTCAGCGCCGTGTCGGCCAGACCCTTACGGGCACCGTGGGTGGAGATGAAGTACTCCAGCACGTTCAGGCCTTCGCGGAAGTTCGCGGTGATGGGCGTCTCGATGATCGAGCCGTCCGGCTTGGCCATCAGGCCACGCATGCCGGCCACCTGGCGAATCTGGGCCGCGGAACCGCGGGCACCCGAGTCGGCCATCATGTAGATCGAGTTGAAGGACTCCTGCTCGACTTCCTTGCCGTGGCGGTCGATGACCTTCTGCTTCGACAGCTTGGCCATCATGACCTTCGACACTTCGTCGCCGGCCTTGCCCCAGATGTCCACCACCTTGTTGTAGCGCTCGCCGGAGGTCACGAGACCGGAGACGTACTGCTGTTCGATCTCCTTCACTTCCTTGGCCGAGCGGTCGATGATGCCGTGCTTTTCAGCGGGCACCAGCATGTCGTCGATGGCGATCGAGATGCCGGCCTTGGTCGCGAGACGGAAACCGTTCTGCAGCAGCTTGTCGGCGAAGACCACGGTCTCCTTCAGGCCGCACTTGCGGAAGCTCACGTTGATGAGCTTGGAGATTTCCTTCTTCTTCAGCGCCTTGTTGATGTTCGAGAACGGCAGGCCCTTCGGCAGGATCTCGGACAGCAGGGCACGGCCCACGGTGGTGTCCACGAGCGAGGTCGACGGCTCGAATTCGCCGCTTTCCTTGTTCTTGGTGTACTCCGTGATGCGCACGGCGACCTTGGCGGTCAACTCGACCACGTTGGCGTCGAGCGCGCGCTGCACTTCACCGATGTCCGAGAAGATCAGGCCTTCGCCCTTGCCGTTGATGCGGTCGCGGGTCGTGTAGTACAGACCCAGCACCACGTCCTGCGAGGGAACGATCGACGGTTCGCCCGAAGCCGGGAACAGCACGTTGTTGGAGGCCAGCATCAGCGTGCGGGCTTCCATCTGCGCTTCTACCGACAGCGGCACGTGGACGGCCATCTGGTCGCCGTCGAAGTCGGCGTTGAAGGCCGCGCACACCAGCGGATGCAGCTGGATCGCCTTGCCTTCGATCAAGATCGGCTCGAAGGCCTGGATGCCCAGACGGTGCAGCGTAGGCGCACGGTTCAGCATCACCGGGTGTTCCTTGATCACCTCTTCCAGGATGTCCCAGACCACCGGCGTGCCCGATTCGACTTCCTTCTTGGCAGCCTTGATCGTGGTCGCGATGCCCATGGCTTCGAGGCGCGAGAAGATGAAGGGCTTGAACAGCTCGAGCGCCATCAGCTTCGGCAGGCCGCACTGGTGCAGCTTGAGCGTCGGGCCCACCACGATGACCGAACGGCCCGAGTAGTCGACGCGCTTGCCCAGCAGGTTCTGGCGGAAGCGACCGCTCTTGCCCTTGATCATGTCGGCCAGCGACTTGAGCGCGCGCTTGTTGGCGCCCGTCATGGCCTTGCCGCGGCGGCCGTTGTCCAGCAGCGAGTCGACGGCTTCCTGCAGCATCCGCTTCTCGTTGCGCGCGATGATTTCCGGGGCCTTGAGCTCCAGCAGGCGGCGCAGACGCGAGTTGCGGTTGATGACGCGGCGGTACAGGTCGTTCAGGTCGGAGGTCGCGAAGCGGCCGCCGTCCAGCGGCACCAGCGGACGCAGGTCCGGCGGCAGCACGGGCAGCACGTCGAGCACCATCCAGTTGGGCTTGATGCCCGACTTGCGGAAGGCCTCGAGCACCTTCAGGCGCTTGGAGTTCTTCTTGACCTTGACTTCGGAACCGGTCAGGTCGCCGCGCAGCTTCTCGATCTCGCTGTCGAGCTCGATGCCTTCCAGCAGGTCCTTGATGCCTTCGGCGCCCATCTTGGCGATGAACTCGTCACCGTATTCCTTGCGCTTCGTGTCGTAGTCGTCCTCGGACATGATGCTGAACTTCTTCAGCGGGGTCATGCCGGGGTCGGTCACCACGTAGGCTTCGAAGTACAGCACGCGTTCGATGTCGCGCAGCGTCATGTCGAGCACGAGGCCCAGGCGCGACGGCAGCGACTTCAGGAACCAGATGTGCGCGCAGGGAGCGGCCAGGTCGATGTGACCCATGCGCTCGCGGCGGACCTTGGTCTGCGTGACTTCGACGCCGCACTTCTCGCAGATCACGCCGCGGTGCTTGAGGCGCTTGTACTTGCCGCACAGGCACTCATAGTCCTTGATCGGGCCGAAGATCTTGGCGCAGAACAGGCCGTCGCGTTCGGGCTTGAACGTGCGGTAGTTGATCGTCTCGGGCTTCTTCACCTCGCCGAAAGACCACGAACGGATCTTTTCGGGCGAAGCCATGCCGATCTTGATGGCATCGAAATGCTCATCCGGGGTGAACTGCTTGAACAGGTCGAGTAGCGATTTCATAAGACTCTATCCCCTTCGTTTACGAACGCTCGAGCTCGATGTCGAGACCCAGCGAACGGATTTCCTTGACCAGCACGTTGAACGATTCCGGCATGCCGGCTTCGATCGAATGCTCGCCCTTGACGATGCTTTCGTAGACCTTGGTACGGCCCTGCACGTCGTCGGACTTCACGGTCAGCATTTCCTGCAGGACGTAGGCAGCGCCGTACGCTTCGAGCGCCCACACTTCCATTTCCCCGAAACGCTGGCCGCCGAATTGCGCCTTGCCGCCCAGCGGCTGTTGCGTGACCAGCGAGTACGGGCCGGTCGAGCGGGCGTGCATCTTGTCGTCCACCAGGTGATGCAGCTTCAGGAAGTGCATGTAGCCGACGGTGACGGGACGCTCGAACTGGTCGCCGGTGCGGCCGTCGAACAGGTAGGCCTGCGTGCGCGTCTCGGTCAGGCCCTTGGCCTTCGCGATGTCGTCCGGGTAGGCCAGCTTCAGCATGCCTCGGATTTCCTCTTCCGAGGCGCCGTCGAACACGGGCGTCGCGAAGGTCGCGCCGTTTTGCAGGTTCGATGCCATCTCGAGCACTTCGCCGTCGCTCAGCGAGGCAATGTTCTCTTCGCGGCCCGAGCCGTTGTACAGCTGCTCCATGAACTTGCGCAGCTCGGCCGCCTTGGCCTCCTGCTGCAGCAGGTCGCCGATGCGCTGGCCGATGCCCTTGCCGGCCCAGCCCAGATGCACTTCGAGCACCTGGCCCACGTTCATCCGCGAGGGCACGCCCAGCGGGTTCAGGCAGATGTCGCACGGCGTGCCGTCGGCCATGTGCGGCATGTCTTCGATCGGAACGATCTTCGACACCACGCCCTTGTTGCCGTGGCGGCCGGCCATCTTGTCGCCGGGTTGCAGGCGGCGCTTGACGGCCAGGTAGACCTTGACCATCTTGAGCACGCCCGCGGGCAGCTCGTCGCCCTGCGTGAGCTTCTTGCGCTTTTCTTCGAACGCGAGGTCGAAGCTGTGGCGCGTCTGCTCGAGCGAGTTCTTGATCGACTCCAGCTGCGAGGCCACTTCCTCGTCGGCCGGACGGATGTCGAACCAGTGGAACTTCTCGACCGACGACAGGTAGGCCTTGTCGAGCTTGGTGCCCTTGGCGAGCTTGTTCGGGCCGCCGTTGGCCGCCTTGCCGATCAGCAGCTTCTCGATCCGGTCGAACGCGTCGGCCTCGACGATGCGAAGCTGGTCGTTCAGGTCGAGGCGGAAGCGCTTGAGCTCGTCGTCGATGATCTGCTGGGCACGCTTGTCGCGCTGGATGCCTTCGCGGGTGAACACCTGCACGTCGATCACGGTGCCTTGCGAGCCCTGGTCCACGCGCAGCGAGGTGTCCTTCACGTCCGAAGCCTTCTCGCCGAAGATGGCGCGCAGCAGCTTCTCTTCCGGCGTCAGCGTGGTCTCGCCCTTCGGCGTGACCTTGCCCACCAGCGTGTCGCCGGGCATGACTTCGGCACCCACGTAGATGATGCCGGACTCGTCGAGGCGGTTGAGCTGCTGTTCGGCCAGGTTCGGGATGTCGCGCGTGATTTCCTCGGCACCGAGCTTGGTGTCGCGGGCCATCACCACCAGTTCCTCGATGTGGATCGAGGTGTAGCGGTCGTCGGCCACGATGCGTTCGGAGATCAGGATCGAGTCTTCGAAGTTGTAGCCGTTCCAGGGCATGAACGCGATCAGCATGTTCTGGCCCAGGGCCAGTTCGCCGAGGTCGGTCGATGCACCGTCGGCCACCACGTCGCCCTTGGCGATCTTGTCGCCGCGCTTGACGATCGGACGTTGGTGGATGTTGGTGTTCTGGTTCGAGCGCTGATACTTGATCAGGTTGTAGATGTCCACGCCGACTTCGCCGGCCGCGGCCTCGTCGTCGTTCACGCGCACCACGACACGGGTCGCGTCGACGTAGTCGACGATACCGCCGCGGGTGGCCGTGACCACGGTGCCGGAGTCGACCGCGGAGACGCGCTCGATGCCGGTGCCGACCATCGGCTTCTCGGGACGCAGCACGGGCACGGCCTGACGCTGCATGTTGGCGCCCATCAGCGCGCGGTTCGCGTCGTCGTGCTCGAGGAACGGAACCAGCGAGGCGGCCACCGACACGATCTGCGCGGGCGACACGTCCATGTACTGGATGCGCTCGGCACCGACCAGGATCGATTCGCCGGCTTCACGCGCCGAGACCAGGTCGCCGGTCAGCACGCCGTCCTTGTCCAGGGCCGCGTTGGCCTGGGCGATGACGTACTTGCCTTCCTCGATGGCCGACAGGTAGTCGATCTCGTTCGTGACCTTGCTGTCGACCACGCGGCGGTACGGCGTCTCGATGAAGCCGTATTCGTTCAGGCGGGCATACAGGGCCAGCGAGTTGATCAGGCCGATGTTCGGGCCTTCGGGCGTTTCGATCGGGCACACGCGGCCGTAGTGGGTCACGTGCACGTCGCGCACTTCGAAGCCGGCACGTTCACGCGTCAGACCACCCGGGCCAAGGGCCGACACGCGGCGCTTGTGGGTGATTTCGGACAGCGGGTTCGTCTGGTCCATGAACTGCGACAGCTGCGAGGCGCCGAAGAATTCCTTCAGCGCGGCCGAGATCGGCTTGCTGTTGATCAGGTCGTGCGGCATCAGCGGCTCTTGCTCCGCCTGACCCAGACGTTCCTTCACGGCCTTCTCGATACGGGCCAGGCCGGTGCGGTACTGGTTCTCGGCCAGTTCGCCGACGCAACGCACGCGGCGGTTGCCGAGGTGGTCGATGTCGTCGACTTCGCCGTTGCCGTTGCGCAGGTCGACGAGGATCTTGACGACGGCCAGGATGTCCTCGTTGGTCAGCACCATCGGGCCGGTCGATTCGTCGCGGCCGACCTTGGCGTTGAACTTCATGCGGCCGACGCGCGACAGGTCGTACGTGTCCGGGTTGTAGAACAGGCGCTGGAACAGGGCCTGCACCGCGTCTTCCGTCGGCGGCTCGCCGGGGCGCATCATGCGGTAGATCGCCACGCGCGCGGCGAACTCGTCCACCGTTTCGTCGATGCGCAGGGTCTGCGAGATGTACGCGCCCTGGTCGAGTTCGTTGGTGTAGATGACCTGGATGTCCTGCACGCCGGCGCCGCGCAGCTTCTTCAGCAGCGCTTCGGTCAGCTCGTCGTTGGCCTTGGACAGGATCTCGCCCGAATCGGCATCGACGATGTTGCGTGCGATCACGCGGCCGATCAGGAAGTCTTCCGGCACGCTGATGTGCGTAGTACCGCCCTGCTCGAGTTCGCGCGTGTGGCGCGCGGTGACCCGCTTGTCCTTGGCGACCACGACCTTGCCCGACTTGTCGGTGATGTCGAAGCGCGCGACTTCGCCGCGCAGGCGCTCGGAGACGAACTCCATCTGCGCGCCGCTGTCCATCAGGCGGAAGTTGTCGTTGACGAAGAAGTTCGCGAGGATCGATTCCGGGTTCAGGCCGATGGCCTTCAGCAGGATCGTGACCGGCATCTTGCGGCGACGGTCGACGCGGAAGTACAGCATGTCCTTCGGGTCGAACTCGAAGTCGAGCCACGAACCGCGGTAGGGAATCACGCGGGCCGAGAACAGCAGCTTGCCCGAGCTGTGCGTCTTGCCCTTGTCGTGTTCGAAGAACACGCCCGGCGAACGGTGCAGCTGCGAAACGATCACGCGCTCCGTGCCGTTGATGATGAACGAGCCCTTCTCGGTCATGAGCGGCACTTCGCCCATGTAGACCTCTTGCTCCTTCACTTCCTTGACCACCTTCGACTGCGAGGTCGACGATTCGCGGTCATAGATGATGAGCTGGACCTTGGCGCGCACCGCCGAGGCGAAGGTCAGACCACGGGTCTGGCACTCGCGCACATCGAACGCCGGCTTCGCCAGGTTGTACTCGAGGAACTTCATCTCGACGAAACCGTTGTGCGAGACGATCGGGAAGGCGGCGTCGAACGCGGCCTGCAGGCCTTCGACGGTGCGTTTTTGCGGAGCGATGCCCGCTTGCAGGAACGCCGTGTAGGCGTCCTTCTGCATCTGCAGCAGGTAGGGAATTTCGACGACGCTGTCGCGGCTGCCGAAACTTTTTCGGATGCGCTTGCGTTCGGTGTAACTGTACGCGGACGATTGGGCCATGAGAGCTCCGGTGCTTGAGATCTTCAGCGACTTGTCAGCAATGCCGGGACGAACGGCACCACTGCTTGGCGGCTGGCCACTACCAGCCGTTGGCGGACAGCGATGCGTTGCACATCGCCCGAACCAAGGGGTCTTCTGCAGTCGGGGTCAGAAGACACTCAAAAATTGCGTGGATGACGACAACTTTTGAGTGCGCTCTGAAAGCGGCAAAGGCTGGAGGGCCTTTTTCAGGCACCTCCAGCCCTCGAGGGGGTCTGAATTACTTCAGTTCCACCTTGGCGCCGGCTTCTTCCAGCTTCTTCTTGGCAGCGTCGGCGTCAGCCTTCGACAGGCCTTCCTTGACGGCCTTGGGAGCGGCTTCCACCAGGTCCTTGGCTTCCTTGAGGCCCAGGCCGGTGATTTCGCGCACGGCCTTGATGACCGACACCTTGTTCGCGCCGACATCGGCCAGCACGACGTTGAATTCGGTCTTTTCTTCGACCACGGCAGCGGTTGCGCCACCACCTTGGGCCGGAGCCGACATTGCAGCGGCGCTCACGCCGAACTTCTCTTCGATGGCCTTGACCAGGTCGTTGAGCTCGAGGACCGTCATGCTGTCCAGCGCGGTCAGAAATGCGTCTTTATCGAATGCCATTTTGGTTTCCTAACAATTGGGTTGAATTTTTCAAACGCAAGGCTTGGGCTATCAAGCCGCCTGCGCTTCTGCCGGTGCATCGGCGGGTGCAGCTTCGCCACCACCGCGCTTCTCGGCCAGCGCCGCGAGCACGCGGGCGGTACGAGAGATCGGCGATTGCATCAAGCCCAGCAGTTGCGCCAGCAGCACTTCCTTGGAAGGGATGTTGGCCAGTTGCTTCACGCCGTCGACGTCCAGGGCCTTGCCACCGAATGCGCCACCGCGAATCACCAGCTTGTCGTTGGTTTTCGCGAAATCGGCCACCACCTTCGCGGCGGCCACAGCGTCTTCGGAGAAGCCATAGATCAGCGGACCGGTCATCTGGTCGCCGACGATCTCAAACGAGCTGCCAGCCACAGCACGGCGGGCCAGGGTGTTCTTCAGAACACTCAGGCTCACACCCTTGCTGCGAGCTTCGGCGCGCAGTTTGGTCATATCGGCCACCGTGATGCCACGGTATTCCGCCATCACGAGCGTTTGAGCTTTTGCGGCGAGGCTGGTCACTTCATTGATGACCGCTTCTTTCTCACTGCGATTCAGACTCAAGGTCTACTCCTTTTCAATGCGGTCTTCGGTTGTTTCATGAACCTCGGACCGCGCCTCATGCAGCGACCAACTGTTTCGGAACCCATTCGTCAGAAAACTCGAATTCCTTGCAGCGGGATCGCCATCTGCGCTGGCTGCCCGGCGGGGGCCGGGTGATTAAGTGCAGGCGACCTGCACACCAGCGGTCTTGGATGGCCCGCGGCAACCGAAGCCGCCACGACCCACCACATTCGCCCTGTTCCGAATCCTTGCGGAGCCGGAGCCGGGCCAATCTACATTTGCCTTCGCTTCTGCCCGATCAGGCAGCGGCGATGGTCTGCGTGTCCACGCGGACACCCACGCCCATCGTCGACGACACGGCGACCTTGCGCAGGTAGATACCCTTGCTCGAGGCCGGCTTGGCCTTGACCAGGGCATCGATCAGCGCGGCGAGGTTGCCCTGCAGCTTGTCGGTGTCGAACGAACGACGGCCGATCGTGCCGTGCACGATGCCGGCCTTGTCGACGCGGAACTGAACCTGGCCAGCCTTGGCGTTCTTCACGGCGGTCGCGACGTCGGGCGTCACGGTGCCGACCTTCGGGTTCGGCATCAGGCCGCGCGGGCCGAGGATCTGGCCGAGCGTACCGACCACGCGCATGGCGTCGGGTGCGGCGATCACGATGTCGAAGGGCATGTCGCCCGCCTTGACCATGGCAGCCAAGTCGTCCATGCCGACGATGTCGGCGCCGGCGGCCTTGGCTTCTTCAGCCTTGGCGCCTTGGGCGAACACGGCCACGCGCTTGGTCTTGCCGGTGCCGTTGGGCAGCACGACGGCGCCACGCACGACCTGGTCCGACTTCTTCGCGTCGATGCCGAGCTGCACGGCCACGTCGATCGATTCGTCGAACTTGGCGGTGGCGGCTTCCTTGACGATGGTGATCGCGTCAGTCAGCGGGTACAGCTTGGTGCTGTCGACCTTGCCTTCGAGCGACTTCTGCTTCTTGGTGATCTTGGCCATTTACACGCCCTCCACATTCACGCCCATGGAACGGGCCGTACCAGCGATGGTGCGAACTGCTGCGTCCATGTCGGCAGCGGTCAGGTCCTTCATCTTGGTCTTTGCGATCTCTTCGAGCTGGGCGCGCGTGATCTTGCCGACCTTGTCGGTGTGCGGGCGCGCGGAGCCCTTCTCGAGCTTGATCGCCTTCTTGATCAGGACGCCAGCGGGCGGCGACTTGATGATGAAGGTGAAGCTCTTGTCGGCGAAGGCGGTGATGACCACCGGCAGCGCCAGACCCGGCTCGTAGCTCTGCGTCTGGGCGTTGAACGCCTTGCAGAATTCCATGATGTTCAGACCGCGCTGACCGAGTGCGGGACCGATCGGCGGGGACGGGTTGGCCTTACCAGCTGGCACTTGCAGCTTGATGAAGCCGACGATTTTTTTCGCCATGCTTTACTCCTTGCGGGTGATATCGCCAAGGCCTGTGGCCTGGGCTCCCCGGGGTGAACGACTCTTCGATCAAGGCCGCGCGCCGAGTCGGATAGCGCGCTGCCGGAATGGGGCCCGATCCGCAGACCGGGCGGGCGTCAGGTCTTCTCGACCTGACTGAATTCGAGTTCCACCGGGGTGGCGCGGCCGAAGATCATGACCGAGACGCGCACCTTGCTCTTCTCGTAGTTGACTTCCTCGACCGAGCCGTTGAAGTCGGTGAACGGACCTTCCTTGACGCGCACGAGTTCGCCCACGGTGAACTCGACCTTGTGGCGCGGCTTCTCGGTGCCCTGCTGCATCTGGCTGACGATGTCCTCGACCTCTTTCTGCGAGATCGGGGCCGGACGGTTCTTGGCGCCGCCCACGAAGCCCGTCACCTTGTTGGTGTGCTTCACCAGGTGCCAGCTCTCGTCGTCCATGATCATTTCGACCAGCACGTAGCCCGGGAAGAAGCGGCGCTCGGTGGTGCGCTTCTGGCCGTTCTTGATCTCGACCACTTCTTCGGTCGGGACCAGGATGCGGCCGAACTTGTCCTGCATGCCGGCGCGGTTGATGCGCTCGGTGATGTTCCGCTCGACGGCCTTCTCCATGCCCGAATAGGCATGCACCACATACCAACGCAGATCGGGATTGGCAGCAGGCGCAAGGACGGAGGCGTTTTCCTCCGGCGGCGTGGTTTCAACAGCGTCGTCGGTCATTGGTTCTTACTTTTTCCAGCCCAGAATGAGGTCAAAAAACACCCATTCGAGCGTTTTGTCGGTGAGCCAGAGGAAGACGGACATGATCGCCACGAAGGCGAACACATAAGCCGTCATCTGCATCGCTTCCTTGCGGGTCGGCCAGACGACCTTCTTGACTTCGCGCCACGAATCGCGGCCGAAAGCCCAGAGCTGGCGGCCGTTCTCGGAACTGCCGAAGGTCGCCACGGCGGCGGCCAGGCCCACGAGCAGCGCGGCCCACTGAACCAGCGAGCCCTGGCGCGACAGCAGATAGAACGCCACGATGGCGCCCACTGCCAGCAGTGCTGCCACGGCCAGCTTGGCCTTGTCGGCACCGGTGCTCACGGTTTCGATTTGAGAAGTGGCCATGTTCGGCTGATTTCCTGCGGCCTTTCGGCCTCAATTCATGCCGCCGTTTTGAGACGGCGAAGCCCGTCGGGTCTCGACGGGCTTTTTTGTCTTCCCGCCGGAGTCCGGCGGGTCGTTTTCGGAGGCCACCCTAGGTGGCAGGGGCAGTAGGAATCGAACCTACAACCTTCGGTTTTGGAGACCGACGCTCTGCCAATTGAGCTATACCCCTCCGGTACTCTTGCCCGACTTAGATGTCGAGGATCTTGGCCACGACGCCCGAACCCACGGTACGGCCGCCTTCGCGA
>NZ_JBZAYE010000151.1:0-13999 GCF_058244205.1 Variovorax sp. 20P10.2.4 | reverse complement strand
ATGCGCAGCGCAAGCTGCGCCGCGAGCTGGCCCAGCGGCCCGGCGACGAGGCCACCGCGATCGAGGCCGCGACCACCTACCTCGACCTCGCGCGCTCGCAGGGCGATGCGCGCTATGCCGGCCAGGCCGCGGCCGCGCTGCAGGCCTGGGACGCCACGCCCATCGCCCAGACACCGCCCGCGGTGCTGGTGATGCGTGCCACCGTCGCCCAGTTCCTTCATGACTTCGATGGCGCCGAAACCCTGTTGAAGGCGGCGCTGGCGCGCCGGCCCGCCGATCCCCAGGGCTGGATCACGCTCGCGACCGTGCTGCGCGTGCGCGGACGCTACGACGAATCCGATGCTGCCTGCCGCGCGCTGGGCCGCGTGGGGCCGGCGCTCTATGGCGTGGCCTGCCTGGCGGAGAACGCGGGCCTGCGCGGCAACCATGCCGCCGCGCGCGACGCGCTGCGAGGCCTGTTGGCCGATCCTTCGCTGGCCGGTGCGCCACAGGCCGGAACGCGGCAGTGGCTGTGGACCTCGATCGCCGAGATCGAGGAGCTCGCGGGCCGGCCCGCCGAGGCGGATGCCGCGTACCGCAAGGCGCTCGCGGCCGAGCGCTCCGGTTATCTGCTGCTGGCGTACAGCGACTTCCTGCAGCGTGCGGGTCGGTCCCGCGAGATCCCTCCGTTGCTCGCGAAGGAAGCGCGCAGCGACGCGGTGCTGCTGCGGCTGGCCATTGCACACACGCCGGCGGGCAAGCAGCAGGCATCGCGCGCCGTGGTCCCCGAGGCCGAGGAATTGCGCGAGCGCTTCGAGGCCGCCGCGCTGCGGCCCGGCACCACCGCGCAGCACGCACGCGAGGAGGCGATGTTCGCGCTCGATGTGCAAGGCGATGCGAAGCGCGCCGTCGAACTGGCGCGCCTCAACCTGCGCCTGCAGCGCGAACCGATCGACCTGCTGGTGTTCGCGCGCGCGGCTTCTGCCGCTGGCGATGCGGCCGCGCGCGATGAAGCGAAGGCGCTGATGCGCGAGATCGGACTGAAGGACGCACGTGTCGATGCCATTCCCTGAACGACGCCGCGCCGGGCTGGCCACCGCCTTGCTGTTCGTGCTGGCGCTGCTGCTGGCGCTCGCGCCGGGCGCCGCGCGTGCTCACAAGGCCAGCGATGCCTACCTGCAGATCCAGCGCGATGCCGAGGGCCTGGACCTGCGCTGGGACATCGCGCTGCGCGATCTGGACGCGACGCTCGAGCTCGACCGCGACGGCGACCGCCAGCTGCGCTGGGGCGAGGTGCGTTCGCGGCTCGACGACATCCGCGCCTATGCACTCGCGCGGCTCCAGTTGCAGCAGGGTCGCTGCGCGCTGGCCGAGACCCGTCCGCCGGCGGTCGAGGACCGGGTCGACGGCGCCTATCTCGTGCTGCAATTGCACGCGCGATGCCATACGGGACCCACGCTCGAGATCGACTACCGGCTGTTTCGCGAGATCGATCCGACGCATCGCGGTTTGCTGCGGCTCGCTTCGGACGGCGGTGCTTCGCCTGCGGTCCACTCGCTCGATCCCGCAGCCGGCAGCGTGACGCTGCCATGGCCGGGCGCGGCGGCGGGTTCTTCCACGCCCGCCGCGAATGCCGAAAGCGACAGCCCCGGCTTCTTCCGCGACGGCATCCATCACATCCTGATCGGCTACGACCACATCCTGTTCCTGCTGTGCCTGCTGCTGCCCGCGGTGCTGCTGCGGCGCGGCGATGGCGGCTGGACACCGGTGAGGCATTGGCGCGACGCGATCTGGCCGATGCTCGGCATCGTCACCATGTTCACCATCGCGCACTCGATCACGCTGGCGCTGGCCGGGCTCAAGATCGTCAGCCTCTCGCCGCGCATCGTCGAGCCGGGCATCGCGATCACGATCATCCTCGCGGCCGTGGACAACCTGCGGCCGTTGCTGCGCGGCCGGCGCAAGCTCTTCAGCTTCCTGTTCGGCCTGATCCATGGCTTCGGCTTCGCGGGCGCGCTCGGCGAGCTCGACCTGCCGCTGCGCGGCTTCGTGCTCGCGCTGCTGCAGTTCAACCTCGGCGTGGAAGCGGGCCAGCTCATGGTGGTGGCCGTGGCACTGGTCGTGCTGCTGTCGTTGCGCGGCTGGCGCGGCTATGCGCCGGTGGTGTTGCGTGGCGGCTCGGTCGTGGCCGTGGGGGTGGCGGCCATCTGGTTCTGCGAGCGCGTGTTCGACATGAAGATTCTGCCGTTCGCCTGAGCGCGAGGCGGCCGCACGGCGGGAAAGAAAAAGCCCCGATCGATGTCGGGGCTCCGGCGCGTTTCGAACCGACCGCGCAGTTTGCGCGGGCAGATGCGCGATGGATTACTTGGGCAGCAGCACCTTGTCGACGACATGGATCACGCCGTTCGACTGGTACACGTCGGCGATGGTCACGGTCGCGGAGCCACCCTTCTCGTCGGTGATCATGACCTTGCCGCCGCTGGACTTGGCCGTGAGGCTGCCGCCGGCCACGGTCTTGAGCGTCGCCGAGCCCTTGCCGTCCATGATCATCTTGGTCAGCGCGGCCGCATCGATCTTTCCGGGCACGACGTGGTAGGTCAGGATGCCCGTCAGCATCGTCTTGTTCTCGGGCTTCAGCAGCGTATCGACGGTGCCCGCGGGCAGGGCGGCGAAGGCTGCGTTCGTCGGCGCGAACACGGTGAACGGGCCCGGTCCCTTCAAGGTCTCGACCAGACCCGCTGCCTTGACGGCGGCCACGAGCGTGGTGTGGTCCTTCGAATTCACCGCGTTGTCGATGATGTCCTTGGTGGCATACATCGGCGCACCGCCGACGGTGACCTGCGCGAGCGCGGCGAACGAGCCCAAGCTCAGCGAGACGGCCAAGGCGACCGTGGCCATGCGATTGAATCTGTTCTTCATGCGAGTACTCCTGGTGAGGATGCCGGCGCGAATTGCGCATCGACTGCTGCAACTACGGGCCGGGCCACGATGCAGATTCAATCTCGGGGCAGTGCGCGCGCTTTCTTTCGTTCAGAAGGTCCAGCGTGCGCTGACCCGCGCGCTGCGCGGCTCCATCGGATGGATGTGGCGCCCGTCGATGCCGTCTCCACACGCACCGCGCGCCACCTCGCCCGCGCTGCACGAGGCGTAGAAGTACTCGATGTCGTTGCCCTTGCGGCCTGCGAGGTTGAACACGTCCAGGCCCAAGGTGAGCTGCTTGTTGACCGCATAGCGCGCGCCGAAGTTCAGCAGCGTGGTCGCGCGCGAGCGCACCGTGTTCAGCGTGTCGAGCGCGCGCGGGCCCATGTAGCGCAGGCGAAGCGAGGCCGTCAGCGGGCCTTCGGTGTAGATGACACCGGCCGCGAACACGCGCTCCACCGCGTTGTCGATGTAGTTGCCTTCGCCCTCGGGCGCCAGGCCCCGGAAGCGGGCGCGCGAGATCGCCGCATCGGCCTCGAAGCGCCAGCGCGAGCCGAGCTTCCAGCGCAGCGTGGCCTCGATGCCGCGGCGGCTGCTGGCGCGGCCGGGCTCGGTGGTGCCGGCGTCGCCGACATAGACCAGCTCCGAGTCGAGCCGCAACTGCCACAGCGCCGTGGTGAGGCTGAAGTCCTCGCTGGGCTGGAAGCGCCAGCCGATCTCGGCGCCGCGGCCCTTCACGAGCGCGGGTACGCGCTCTGCGGGCAGGCCGCTCGTCGGATCGACGTTGATCGTCGCGCCGCGTACGTCGTTGCTGTGGAAGCCCGTGCCCACGTTGAGGTAGAGCTCATGGGCCGGCGTCACGGTGAAGGCCAGGCCGGCTTTCGGGCTCACGAGCGAATCGTGGCCGCGGCCGCTGTTGATCGCGCCATAGAGCGGCTCGCGCCCTTGCACGTCGTAGCGCAGCAGGTCGCCGCGCAAGCCCACGTACCCACGCCAGCGCTCGCTGAAGTTCACGAGCTGCTGGGCGTGAACGGAGAACAGGTCCTGCTGCACCTTGTCGTTGCGCACCGTCGAAATCCGCTCGCGCGCCACGGTGTTGTAGAGCCCGACCTCGCCGATACGGTCACCGCGCCAGCTGCCGCCGAAGCTCAGGACGCCATCCAGTCCCCCGATCTGATTCGGCCGGCTGTGCGTGCCCTGCAGCCCGAAGACCCGCCGGCGGTCGGTCTGCTCGAACTGGTCGCCCTGCTCGGGGTTGTTGAGGAAGTAGGTGAAGTCCGAGAACAGGTCGAAGCGGTAGTCGATGACATAGCCGCTCAGTTGCGTCTGCCCCTCGGGGCTGTTGTCGAACCATTTGCCCGATAGGCTGAGGCGCCGCGTCTTGCCCCCATCGGTAGTGTTGAGCGAGCCGAAGCGCGAGAGCTCGCCGCTGTCGACCAGCCGTTCGGGGATCTGGTCGGTGGAGTTCCAGCGGCTCTGGTAGGCCATGGCCGTGATGCTGAGCCCACGCACCGGCGAGCCCTGCGAATAGCGCAGCACGGCATTGGCCTTGCGCAGGCGTTCGGGCGTGTCCCAGGGCCCGTTGTTGCCCTCGAGTTCGATCGCACCGAGCCAGGTCTGGTCCTGCACGGTGCGCGAACCCGCTGCGAGCAGCCGGCGGAAGTTGTTCGCACCCAGCGTGACTTCGGCAAAGGGTGCATCGAGCGCGCTCACGTAGTCAAGCGAAGCCGTGCCCGCGAGCGCAAAGTCGCCGCCATCGGCGAAGTAGGGCCCCTTGCGGTAGCGCACGCCCGAGACCAGGTCGGGGATCAGGAAGTTGAGGTCCGCGAAGCCCTGGCCGTGGCCGTGCGAGGGCATGTTGACGGGCATGCCGTCGACGGTGATCGCGAAGTCGGTGCCATGGTCGAGGTTGAAGCCGCGCAGGAAGTACTGATTGGCCTTGCCGTCGCCCGAGTGCTGGGTGGCGACCACGCCGGGCACGGCCTCGACGATGTCACCCGGGCGCAGCTTGGGGCGGGCCTGGAACGAGGCTTTCTCCACCGCGCCTTCGCTCGCGCTGTCGGCGGTGCCGATGGCTGCGTCGCGCGGGCCGCTCACTTCGATGGGCGGCAGGTGGACGGGTTGGGCACAGGCCGCGGCGCTGCCGAGCAGGGCGCCGAACATCCAGGGTTGGCGCGCGATGCGTATCGAAGCTTTCATGGGTCTCCCGCGTCTTCGATGTCCGCGCGGAGCGGGAATGCTCGTTGCCATGACGCGCCATTGATACGCGCGCAAGCCCGTTTCGGATTCGGCGCGCTGTCAGGGCTTTCGAGGCTGCAGCAAGCCCGAGTAGCACGCGGGAATCTTTTCGTCGCCCTGCACGCAGTCGGAGTGCCTGTACAAGGCCTCGATCTCGATCACAGGCACCGGCCTGCCCAGGAACATCCGCTGCCCGACCACGCGGCCGTCGAAGCTCACCAGCGTGTACAGGGCCACGAGGTCCCGGTCGTAGTCCCCCGCGCCGCAGGCGATGAACTGCTGCTCGTCGCGGGGCCACTGCAGCACGTTCTGTGCATCGAAGGTGGCGTGCAGCAGCGTGAAGCACTGGCGAGCGCCTTCCTCTGCTTCGATGGCGTTGATGCCGCCGCTCCAGTGGATGCGTTTGCCTTGGGCTTGCGGGGTCAGGGCTTGGGCGGGGGAGAGGGTGGTGGCTTGGGGTTTGGTCGTGCGCGCAGTTTGATCGGCTTGACGATCGGACGGCGTGCTGCAGGCGCTGACAAGGGCCGCGGCAGATAGCAGGGCAATGGCGTGTCGGTTTCGGTGGAGGGGCATCGCTTCATCGTAGCGTGGCCACATGCTTCAACCCGGGAGGTGAGAGGGCGCTGGATCATGCGGCGCAACCCGAGGTACCGGCTTTCGGTACCTGTCGAGCAAGCTGGCGTTCGTTGCTGGCGTCATTCATAGACTGGACGCTCTTCATTGCCAGGGGCGCAGAGTGATTCCTTCGATATCGGCCAATGCGTGTCCCTCGGTGCGTAGAGCGCGCAGACCGTGGCCGTTCGTCGTCGCGCTCCTCATCTTCACGATTGCCGCGGTGTGTACCGCTCTGGATTCGTACGCTCAAGGACCAGGGGGCGCCGCAGGCCGGCCGCGATTGATCGATCTCCATTTCGATCGCCCAGGCACAGTGACCAACCCGGAAACCGTCGATGCTTTCCTCGAAAGAATGCGCCAAGCCATCGACGCGGGTGCCGACATCGAAGCCGAGGACGAGTATGGAAACACGCCGCTGCTGACCGTTGTCAGTTGGGCTGGATGGTCAGGGAGCGACTGGGGTGCCAATCGGATCGTGGCACTTCTGCTCGAGCGCGGTGCGGACCCGAGGCGGGCCCACAGGCTTTTATACGGAATGACCCCGCTTCATATCACTGCGTTCTCGCTCTGGCCGAATATCGAACTGATCGAGATGCTGTGCGTAGCGGGCGCCGATTCGAAAACGCCCGTGGCGAGCGATGGCTTCGGGACGCCCTACGAAATGAGCTTTCGCATGGATCATCCCCTGCCGCCAGGGCCTCGCGCCTTGGTTCAGTCGGCATTGGAACGTTGCGGAAAGCGGTAGCTTTTCGAGGCGGCCGCCAGGGCGCTGCGCTCGGAGAGGGAATTCCTGCAAGAAGAAAGCAGGCTTGAGATTGGCCTGCCCGGAGGGGATCGAACCCCCGACAACCTGCTTAGAAGGCAGGTGCTCTATCCAACTGAGCTACGGGCAGATTCCAGGCGGAACAGAAAGCAAAGCAGGAAAGAAGATTCTTGGTCGGGGCGAAAGGATTCGAACCTTCGACCCTCTGGTCCCAAACCAGATGCGCTACCAGGCTGCGCTACACCCCGACAAGCCTTCTATTCTAGCCCGAATATGAGGCGGTCTCAGCGCTTCTCGTACTGGGTCTTGCCGAAAAGCACTTCGCGCGCCTTGTCGTCGGTGATGGGCTTGCGCAGATCGGCCAGCACCTTCACGCCGCGCTGCACGGCGGGGCGCTCGGCGATGCGGTCGAACCACTCCTTCAGGCGCGGGTAGTCCTCGAGGGTGATGCCCTGGTTCTGCCAGCTGCGCAGCCACGGGAAGATGGCGATGTCGGCGATGCTGTAGTCGGGGCCGGCGATGAAGCGGTGCTTGGACAGCTGCTTGTCGATGACGCCGTAGAGGCGCTTGGCCTCGTTGGTGTAGCGGTCGATGGCATAGGCGATCTTCTCGGGCGCGTACAGGCGGAAGTGATGCGCCTGGCCGAGCATGGGGCCGACGCCGCCCATCTGGAACATCAGCCACTGCAGCACGTCGTAGCGCGCGCGGTCGCCCTGGGGCAGGAATTGGCCGGTCTTGCCGGCCAGGTAGACGAGGATGGCGCCAGACTCGAACAGCGAGATGGGCGCGCCGTCCGGACCGTCGGGGTCGGTGATGGCGGGGATCTTGTTGTTGGGGCTGATCTGCAGGAAGTCGGGCGCGAACTGGTCGCCCTTGCCGATGTCGATGGGATGCGCGCGGTAGGGCAGGCCGCACTCCTCGAGCATGATGTGGATCTTGTGGCCGTTGGGCGTGGGCCAGGAATAGACCTCGATGGTCTTCGGTGCGGGCATGTTGTCGAGTCTCCGGTCTGGATGGGGGCGGCGAAGAGGGGCTCCTCGACGCGGCAGCCAGCATATACAGGCGGCCGCGCGGACGTGCGCGGCACGGCCAATGACCGGCGCGCGCCTCAGCCCACCTGTCGCTCGTGCGCGTTGCACCACATCCAGTCCTCGCCGGGCTCGAGCGACTGGATCACGGCATGGCCCTCGGCCTGCGAGTGGCGCGTGGCATGCCGGTTCTTCGACGAATCGCAGCAGCCGACGTGGCCGCAGTGCACGCACAGGCGCAGATGCACCCAGCTGTCGCCGGTCTTGAGGCATTCCTCGCAGCCGCGCAGGGTGTGGGGCGCGGCGATCTCCGCGGGGACGTGTTCGCAGGGCTTGATGCGCATGCGCGGGTTCTCCGGAATGAAATATGGGAAGGGCCGGACTCAGGCCACCGCCGAGTTGGAGGCCAGGTGCTGGTGGATCAGTGCGACCACCGCCGCGCCTTCGCCGATCGCCCCGCCCACGCGCTTGACCGAGCCCGAGCGCACGTCGCCGACCGCGAAGACGCCGGGCACGCTGGTCTCGAGCGCGGTGGCCGGGCGCGCCGGAAAGCCGGCGCTGGCGTCGGGGCCGGTCTGCACGAAGCCGTGCTTGTCGACCGCGACGCCGCAGCCCGCGAGCCAGTCGGTCTCGGGCTCGGCGCCGACGAACAGGAAGATGTTGCGCGCGGGGCAGTCGTGCTCGGCGCCCGTGCTGTGGCAGCGCCAGGTGGCGCCGGTGAGGCCGTCGTCGGGATCGCCGTGCAGCCGCACGAGTTCGGTGTGGGGCTGCAGCGAGATGTTGGGCGTGGCCTCGATGCGGTCGATCAAGTACCGCGACATGCTGGCCGCGAGCGAAGGGCCGCGCACCAGCACGTTGACCTTGGCCGCATGGTGCGAGAGGAACACGGCGGCCTGGCCGGCCGAGTTGCCGCCGCCGACCAGCGCGACCTCCTGCTGCGCGCAGAGCTTGGCCTCGATGGCCGAGGCCCAGTACCAGATGCCGCGGCCCTCGAATTCGTGCAGCCTGGGCACGCCGGGCCGGCGGTAGCGCGCACCGCTGGCGACGACGACGGTGCGCGCCGAAATGCGGCGCCCGTCGGCCAGCGCGATCGCGAGGCTGCCGTCGGGGTTGGTGCGCGCGCAGTCGAGCGAGGCCACCTTGGCCGGGATCAGCATCTCGACGCCGAACTTCTGCGCCTGCACGAAGGCCCGGCCGGCCAGCGCCTGGCCCGAGATGCCGGTGGGAAAGCCCAGGTAGTTCTCGATGCGCGCGCTGGCGCCGGCCTGGCCGCCGAAGGCGCGGCAGTCGAGCACGATCACGCGCAGCCCCTCGGAGGCGGCATACACGGCGGTCGCGAGTCCGGCCGGGCCGGCGCCGACCACGGCCACGTCGTAGAGCTCGTCGTGCGCCGCGGCATCGACCATGCCCAGGCACAGCGCCAGCGCGTCCTCGGCCGGGTTCACCAGCACGGAGCCGTTGGGGCACACGGCCAGCAGTTGGTGGCCGCCGTACTGCGCCAGCAGCGCGGCGGCATCGGGGTCCTGGTCGGCGTCGACCAGGTGATAGGGATGGCCGTTGCGGCGCAGGAAGTTCTCGAGCCGCGCCATGTCGGGCGACTGCGGCTGGCCGATCAGCACCGGGCCGGCGGCGCCCGATTCGATCAGCGCCACGCGCCGCAGGATCAGCGCGCGGGTGATGCGCTCGCCGAGGTCGGCCTCGGCCACCAGCAGCGCGCGCAGTTGCGCGGGCGGCAGCACCAGTGCCTCGACGTCCTCCTCGGCATGGCCGTCGACCAGGGCGGGGCGGCCGCTGAGCTGGCCGACCTCGGCCAGGAATTCGCCCGGCCCCTGACGCACGATCGGCACCACGTGGCCCAGGCCATCGCGCTGGGTGACCGAGACCACGCCCTTGAGCAGCACGAACATGCCGGCGCCGACCTCGCCGGCGGTGAACAGCCGGCTGCCGCGCGCGAAGTGCTGCACGCTGCCGAAACGCGCGATGCGCGCGATCTCGCTGTCGTTGAGCACCGGAAAGGTCTGCAACTGTCGGTTACCGCCGGCGGGAGCCGGTGCGGCGGTGGAAGCGTCGGTGAGGGCCATCGGGCGAGGACTCCAGGTCGGTGCGGGTTCGGCGATGAAAGCCATTAGACGTCAAAGAAGCGCCGGTGGAGCACCCCCGAAAGGAAGGCCGGCGGCCCGTCACATCGTCATGCAATTGCCACGGCCATGACACGCGCTTTTCACCACGGGTGCCGAGACTCGCCCAGCAGAAAGGGTTTCCACATGAAAGAACTGCCCAACCCGACATTTCCGCTGTCGCAGATCGGGCTCCGCGCAGCCCTCTGGCCCGCGCCCGTTGTCGCCGGCACCGCCGCCGCCGTCACCGCGACGCCCAAGGTCCCCGCTGCCGTCAGCCCCGCGGTCGTCGTGCCGGCCCCCGTCATCGAGGCCAAGCAGGGCATCACCGTCGGTTGGGCCCGTCACCAGGACGATGTGCGCGCGGCCCAGCGCCTGCGCTATGAAGTGTTCGTCGGCGAGATGGGTGCCCGCATCTCCACCTCGCTGCCCGGCCACGACGTGGACCTGTTCGACGATTTCTGCGAACACCTGCTGGTGCGCGACGAGCTGACGCAGCAGGTGATCGGCACCTACCGCGTGCTGACGCCGGCCCAGGCGCGCCGCGTGGGCAGCACCTACAGCGACACCGAATTCGACCTGACCCGCCTGCGCGACCTGCGCGAGCGCATGGTCGAGCTGGGCCGCAGCTGCGTGCACCCCGAGCACCGCCAGGGCGGCGTGATCCTGGCGCTGTGGGGCGCGCTGGCCGGTTTCATGCATCGCAACAAGCTCGACACGATGATCGGCTGCGCCAGCATCCCGATGTCGCACAACGGCGTGACCTGCGGCGACGCGGCCGCCAGCATCTGGCGCCAGCTCTCGGCCAGCCACATGGCGCCGATCCAGTACCAGGTGCAGCCGCGGCTCGCGCTGCCGGTCGAGCGCCTCGATGGCAGCCTCGACGTGGAACCGCCCGCGCTGATCAAGGGCTACCTGCGCCTCGGCGCCAAGGTGCTCGGCGCGCCGGCCTGGGATCCGGACTTCAACACCGCCGACCTGCCGATGCTGATGCGCATCGACGATCTGCCGGCGCGCTACCGCAAGCATTTCCTGGGCGCATGAAACCAGCGGTCGTCCGACCCGCGAACGGGTCGTCCGTCCTGCCGCCGGACGGGGAAGAGCAGTCGAAAGTAGGCATGTCGACGGCGTCACGGGAAAGTCATGCAAATGTCACAAACCCGCATGACACTGTCACATTCCCTTTATCGAGCACGGCCATGGTGCCGCTTGTTCCAGAATCCGTGTCCATGCCTTCCGATCCGGCCGATTCGCTGCCTTCCGTGGCCGAGACGCCGAAATTCACTTTGCTTGACCGCGACCACAGCATCCTGTCGTTCAACGAGCGGGTGCTCGACTGGGCGCACCGCCCCGAGGTGCCGCTGATCGAGCGCCTGCGCTACCTGTGCATCGTCTCGTCGAACCTCGACGAGTTCTTCGAGGTCCGCGCCGCGCCGCACCTGATCGCGGGCAGCGCCGACGACCACAAGGGCACCTACACGGTCGAGTCCTTCCGCCGGCTGGCCGAGGCGGTCCACACGCTGGTGGCGCGCCAGTACGCGCTCTACAACGACGAGCTGATGCCGACCTTCGGCACGCACGGCATCCACATCATTTCGCACGGCGAGCGCAACCCCGCGCAGCGCAAGTGGGTGGCCGAGTATTTCGAGCGCGAGGTGCGCCCGCTGCTGCTGCCCGTGGGGCTCGACCCCTCGCATCCGTTCCCGCAGGTCGCGAACAAGTCGCTGAACTTCATCGTGCGCCTGGGCGGCAAGGACGCCTTCGGTCGCGAGAACCCGATCCAGATCGTGAAGGTGCCGCGCGTGCTGCCGCGGCTGATCAAGATGCCGGCCAAGGTGTCGGACGGCAAGACGCTGTTCGTGGCGCTGTCGAGCGTGGTGCGCGCGCACCTGTCCTCGATGTTCACGGGGCGCGAGGTCGGCGACTTCTCGCAGTTCCGCGTCACGCGCCATTCCGACCTCGCGGTGGACGAGGAGGACGTGAAGAACCTGCGCACCGCGCTGCGCCAGGGCCTGCAGCACCGGCACTTCGGCCAGGCGGTGCGCCTGGAGGTGTCGGCCAGCTGCGCCGAGTCGCTCGCGAGCTTCCTGCTCGAGCAGTTCAACCTGCCGCCCGAGGCGCTGTACCGCGTGCACGGCCCGGTCAATCTCGCGCGCTTCACGCAGCTGGCCGACCTGCTCGACGAGCCGAAGCTGCGCTTCAAGCCCTACCAGGCCTCCTACCCGATCACGCTGTCGCCCGCGCAGTCCTTCTTCGAGCGGCTGCAGCGCGGCGACGTGCTGATCCACCAGCCCTTCGAGAGCTTCGAGGGCGTGCTGGCCTTCCTGCGCGAGGCGGTGCACGACCCGCAGGTGCTGGCGATCAAGCAGACCATCTACCGTACCGGCGCCGACTCCGAGCTGATGGAGTTGCTGCGCGAGGCGGTGCGCCGCGGCAAAGAAGTCACCGTGGTGGTGGAGCTCAAGGCGCGCTTCGACGAAGAGGCCAACATCAACTGGGCCGAGATGCTCGAGTCGATCGGCGCCCAGGTGGTGTACGGCGTGGTGGGCCTGAAGACCCACGCCAAGATGCTGCTGGTGACGCGCCGCGAGGGCAAGCAGATGCGCCGCTACGGCCACCTGTCGACCGGCAACTACAACCCGCGCACCGCGCGCCTGTACACCGACATCAGCCACCTCACGGCCGACCCGCTGCTGACCGCCGACATGGAAGCGGTGTTCGTGCACCTCGCGAGCCAGAGCAAGCTGCCCAAGCTCAACCGCGTGTGGCTCGCGCCCTTCGACCTGCACAGCAACATCCGCGCGCAGATCGCCACGCTGGCCGCGGCGGCCGAGCGCGGCGAGCCCACGCGCATCGTCGCCAAGATGAATGCGCTGACCGACGAGGAACTGGTCGCGGCGCTGGTGCATGCGGGACAGAAGGGCGTGAAGATCGACCTGATCGTGCGCGGTGCCTGCACGCTGCCGGCCCAGGTGCCGGGGCTGACCGACAACATCCGCGTGCGCTCGGTGATCGGCCGCTTCCTCGAGCATTCGCGGGTGTTCTATTTCCGCCATGGCGAGGACGAGTCGCTCTATCTCTCGAGCGCCGACTGGATGAACCGCAACATGATGCGGCGCATCGAGCTCGCCTGGCCCGTGACCGACCCGGTGCTGCGCCAGCGCCTCATCGACGAGTGCCTGGTCGCCTACCTGCACGACGGCCGCGATGCCTGGGACCTCGGCGCCGATGGCGTCTACACCCGCATCGACCACGACACGCACCCGGGCGAAGCCGGTGCGTCGCGTGCGATCGAGGCGCACGGCGCGCAGGCTGCCCTGATGAACCGCTACGCAGCGCGAGGGCCCCGTGACGTCGCATCCGGCGAATGAAGCCGAAGTTCGAAAGACGATGACCATGGACCTGATCTTCTGGCGCCATGCGGAAGCCGATGACTGGACCGAGGGCTGCGACGACATGCAGCGCTCGCTCACCGCGCGCGGCGAGAAGCAGGCCAAGCGCATGGCCAGCTGGCTCGACCGCCAGCTGCCCGACGGCACGCGCATCATCAGCAGCCCCGCGCGGCGCTGCGAACAGACCGCGCTGGCGCTCGGGCGCAAGTACAAGCTGCGCAGCGAACTCGCTCCCGACACCACCGCCGACGCGCTGCTGGCCTCGGCCGGCTGGCCCAACGGCAAGTCGGTGGTGCTGATGATCGGCCACCAGCCGTCGCTGGGGCAGGCGATCTCGCTGCTGCTGGGCTTGAAGCAGGACAGCTGCCCGGTGCGCAAGGGCGCGCTGTGGTGGATCCGCACGCGCGAGCGCGATGGCGACGTGCAGACCGTCGTGGTGACGGTGCAGTCGCCCGAACTTCTCTGAGCCTGCGCGCGGCCATGCCGCTCGTACGGTGTCGCCGCGGGCGGCGGTGCCGGCTGTCCGCCGGCCATCCGGCCGGGCGGCTCAGCAGCCCGCCAGGTCCACGCGCCAGGTACTGATCTTCTGCCAGGCCAGCACCTCCTCGCGCAGCAGGTGGGCCGACTGCGGGAAGGCCTCGGCCCAGTCGGGCGCGCAGGCGATCGAGAAAGTGCGGGTGCCGAGCGGCGACAGGTGCAGCGCATCGGGCGCGGGGTCGCGGCGCGCGTGGCACAGGATCACCGCGAGCCGCAGCGCCAGCAGCTGCATCACGAAGGTCTCGTCGTCGAGCGAGCCCTCGAGCTTGCGCAGCTTGCCGCGCTGGCCCAGCACCAGCTGGGCGAGGGTGTGGAGCTCGTTGACCGCGAAGCCGGGGGCGTCGGTGTTGTCGAGGATGTAGGCGCCGTGCTTGTGGTAGTCGCTGTGCGAGACCAGTGCGCCGATCTCGT
>NZ_JBZAYE010000150.1:0-14005 GCF_058244205.1 Variovorax sp. 20P10.2.4 | reverse complement strand
ACGTCGCTGATGGTGAGCGTGACCACGCGCGCCGGCGCGCAGGCCGCCGCGAGCCGGCCGCCCTTGATGCGCGAGAGGTGCTTGCGCACGCAGTTCATCTCGCCGATGTGGGCGCCGCTGTCGAGCAGCTGCTTGTTGATGCGCTGCTTGTCGGCCAGCGTCAGGCCCTCGGCCGGCAGCACCAGCAGCGAGGAGCCGCCGCCCGAGATCAGGCACAGCACGAGGTCGTCGGCGGTCAGGCCTTCGGTCAGCGCGAGGATGCGTTCGGCCGCCTGCTGGCCGGCCGCGTCGGGCACGGGATGCGCGGCCTCGACGATCTCGATGCGGCTGGGCAGCCCCTCGGGCCGCGGCGGGATGTGGTCGTAGCGCGTGACGACCAGGCCCGACAGCGGCGCATCGGCCGGCCACAGCGCCTCGAGCGCCTGCGCCATCGAACCGCCGGCCTTGCCGGCACCGAGCACCAGCGTGCGGCCCTTGGGCGGCTTGGGCAGGTGCGCGCCCAGGGTCGACAGCGGCAGCGCGCGGTCGACCGCGACGCGGTAGAGGTGTTCGAGGAAGGCGCGCGGCGCCTGGCGGGGATCGGGAGCGGTCGCGTCTTGCAGCGAGGGGGGCGTCGAGGTCTTGGCGGTCATGGGTGGCGTTGTCTCCGGGGCCTGCATTTTGCGGCGAACCCGAGTCCGCCCTCTTGACCGCGGTCTAGTTCGTCTTGGCTCCGCCCTGGAACCAGCGGCCGATCAGGGCGCGCTCCTCGTCGGTGATCGAGGTGGCGTTGTTCATCGGCATGATCTTCGTGACCACCACCTGCTGATAGATGGCCTGGGCGTGGGCACTCACCTGCTCGGGCGAGTCGACGCGCACGTTCTTCATCTGCACGCTCGCGCCGTGGCACATGTAGCAGCGCTGCTCGAGCACCTTCTGCACGTCCTGGTAGGCCACGGCCGGCGCGCTCGGCGCGGCGGCGGCCACGGGGGCGGCGGGCTCGGGCTTCATCCAGACGATGGTGAGGCCCAGCACGGCCACGCCGACCATCGCGTAGGGCAGCGGGTTGCGCGCGTTGCCGAGCTTGAAGCGGTGGCGCACCACGAAGAACTGCCGGATCGCCGCGCCGCCGAGCATGATCAGCAGCAGCACGATCCAGTTGTACTTGTGGGTGTAGGTGAAGCTGTAGTGGTTGCTCAGCATCGCGAACAGCACCGGCAGCGTGAAGTAGGTGTTGTGCACGCTGCGCTGCTTGCCGCGCTGGCCGTGCACCGGGTCGACCGGGCGGCCTTCGCGCAGGGCCTGCACGTTCTTGCGCTGGCCCGGGATGATCCAGAAGAACACGTTGCCGCTCATGGTCGTGGCCATCATCGCGCCGACCAGCAGGAAGGCCGCGCGGCCCGCGAACCACTGGCAGGCCAGCCAGGCCGCGAAGGCCACGAAGATCGCGACCAGCACGCCGACGATGGTGTCGCCGTTCTTGCGCCGGCCGAACAGCTGGCAGATGCTGTCGTAGACCATCCAGAACACGACCAGGAAGGCCAGCGCCACGGCGATCGCCGCGCCCGGCTGCCAGTCCATCTTCGACTTGTCGATCAGGTAGGTGCTGGCGTTCCAGAGGTACGACATGGTGAAGAGCGCGAAGCCCGTGAGCCATGTGGAGTAGCTCTCCCAGTACGACCAGTGCAGGTGGTCCGGCAGCTTCTTGGGCGCCAGCAGGTACTTCTGCATGTTGTAGAAGCCGCCGCCGTGCACGGCCCACTGCTCGCCGCCAACGCCCTTGTCGAGCGACTCGGGGTCCTGCGGCTTCTCGAGGCTGTTGTCCAGCATCACGAAGTAGAAGGAGGCGCCGATCCAGGCGATGGCGGTGATGACGTGGACCCAGCGCAGCAGCAGGTTGGCCCAGTCGAGGTAGTAGCTTTCCATGAGGTGCTCTCTCAATCCGCTCGGCGCGGGGGAACGCCGGACGCGGATGTCTTCGTCCTGCTCACCACTGCGGGCGCTGTAAGCAGAGAAAGTGCCGCGAACGCAGGCTCCGGGTGGGCCTCGCTCCGCTGCGGCAGATACTTGTGGACTGAAAGTGTATACAGTTTTGGCGAGGGGCGGCGTGGTTTTTTGCGGCGCCGGTGCCGGGAAAACCCTGTTCGTGCACCGAAGCGCCGGCTCAGCCCAGCGATTGCAACAACTGTGCCGCCACCGCGACCGCGATCACCTCGGGCTCCTTGCCCGTGATGCCCGGCACGCCGATCGGGCAGGTGATGCGCGCCAGCTCGGCCGCCGTGAAGCCGCGCGCCTCGAGCCGGTGGCTGAAGGTGGCCCACTTGGTCTTGCTGCCGATCAGGCCGATATAGGGCAGGTCGTCGCGCTCGCGCAGGCGGCGCAGGCAGGCGATCACGATGTCGAGGTCCTCGGCATGGCTGAAGCTCATGATCAGCACGCGGCTGCCGGGCGCGAGCGAGGCCACCGCGTCCTGCACCGGCTCGGAATGCTCGGTCTCGACCTGGGCCGGCAGTTCTTCGGGGAACACGCCGTCGCGGCTGTCGATCCAGCGCACCGAGAACGGCAGGCCCGCGAGCAGCCGCGCGAGCGCCGCGCCCACGTGGCCGCCGCCGAACAGCGCCACCGGCTTCAGGTGTTCGACCAGCGCGCGCCGCAGTTCGAGGATGTCGGCGGCCGAGACGCGCCGGAACGACAGGAACACCACGCCGCCGCAGCACTGGCCCAGGCTCGGGCCCAGCGGATAGCGCTGGATGCCGTCGATGGCGCGGCTGCCGGCCAGCAGTTCGCGCGCTTCCTGCGTGGCCTGGAACTCGAGCTGGCCGCCGCCGATGGTGGCCGTGAGGCCCTCGGCCCAGACCGCCATCCAGGTGCCGGCCTCGCGCGGCGCCGAGCCCTGCGTGGATTCGACGCGCACCAGCACCGCGTCTTCGTCGCGAAGACGGGCCAGCAGTTGGTCGACCGCGCCGTTCATGAGGGATACCTTCGGTTGCCGAGGAGCGAGGGAGTCACGGTATAAACCCGGCGATGAATTTTCAGCCCACGACGCGCCGCCTCGCCCTGGCGGTGTCTTTCCTTGCCGCGCTCTGGCTCGCCGGATGCGGCACCACCGGTTCGGTGCCCGGTCAACTGAGCAAGGCCACGGCCGAACCCGGCGCCAGCGGCCGGCCGGCGCCGCGCGCCTCCAATGCCACCAGCGCGCGCGACTACCGGCGCGATGCCGCGCGCCATGTCTACGACCTCAACAACCGCCGCATCTACGGCGGGCAATTGCCGCCGGTGCTCTACGCGGTCGGCACGCTGCAGGTCAGCCTCGACGGCGCGGGCCGCGTGGTCTCGCTGCACTGGCTGCGTGCGCCCCAGCATGCGCCCGAGGTCATCGCCGAGATCGAACGCACCGTGCTGCAGGCCGCGCCCTTCCCGGCCGCGTCGCGGCTCGGCCCGGTCGTGTGGACCGACACCTGGCTCTGGGACAAGAGCGGGCGCTTCCAGCTCGACACGCTGACCGAAGGGCAGCTGCAGCAGTAGCGCCCCCGCCGCTCCCCGGACGGGGAGCGGCGAAAAGCCTCCGACAGTCACGCTGTCGGCGTTCACGACCCCCGGTAGGTCGAATAGCTCCACGGGCTCACCAGCAGCGGCACGTGGTAGTGCTGGTCGGCATGCGCCACGCCGAAGTCCAGCGACACCTTGTTGAGGAAGTTCGGCTCGGGCAGCGCCACGCCGCGCGCCTTGAAATAGCCCGCCACGTCGAACACCAGCCGGTAGGTGCCGGTCTTCAGCGTGCTGTTGTCGTAGAGCGGGCCGTCGCTGCGGCCGTCGGCATTCAGCGTGAAGCGCCGCACCAGCGTGGCGGCGTCGCCCTCGGTGGTGAAGAGCGCGACCTCCATGCCGGCCGCGGGGCCGCCATGCATCGTGTCCAGTACGTGGGTGCTCAGGCCCATGGGAGTTTCCTTCGGTCGGTCAGGTGAGAGTGCGGGATATTCCGGTGGACAAAAGTGTATACAGTTGTCGGCTTTCGGTCTATCATGAAAAACATGGAGTCCTCCACCACCCGTTCGATCGTCGATGCGCTCACCCGCGCGATCGTCGACCACCGGCTTCAGCCCGGCACCAAGCTGGCCGAGCAGAAGCTGGCGGACCATTTCGGCGTGTCGCGCACGCTGGTGCGCCAGGCGCTGTTCCAGCTCGCGCAGAACAAGCTGATCCGGCTCGAGCCCGCGCGCGGCGCCTTCGTGGCAGCGCCCGCGGTCGACGAGGCCAAGCAGGTGTTCGCGGTGCGCCGCATGCTCGAGGCCGAGATGACGCGCGAGTTCGTGCGCACCGTCACGCCGGCCAAGATCAAGGCGCTCAAGGAACACGTGGCGCTCGAGAAGTCGGCCGTGTCGGGCGAGGACGTCTCGGGCCGCACCGAGCTGCTCGGCGACTTCCACGTGCGCATGGCCGAGCTCATGGGCAACCAGGTGCTGGCGCAGATCCTCGGCGAGCTGATCTCGCGCTGCGCCCTCATCACGCTCATGTACCAGAGCACCAGCGCCGCCGAGCATTCGAACGACGAGCACGCCGACATCGTCAAGGCGCTGGCCGCGCGCGACGAGGAGCGCGCCGTGCGCCTGATGACCGAGCACCTGCAGCACGTCGAGGCCAACCTGGTGTTCGACCGCAAGGTGCCCACCAGCGACATCTCCCTCGCATTGTCCTGACCCCTTCCACCATGACCGTCTACGACACCACCCTGCCCTACCCGCGCGACCTCGTCGGCTACGGCCGCAACCCGCCCCATGCGCAGTGGCCCGGCAACGCGCGCATCGCGGTGCAGTTCGTCCTCAACTACGAGGAAGGCGGCGAGAACGCCACGCTGCACGGCGACGCCGGCTCGGAACAGTTCCTCTCGGAGATGTTCAATCCCGCGAGCTACCCCGACCGCCACATCAGCATGGAAGGCATCTACGAGTACGGCTCGCGCGTGGGCGTGTGGCGCCTCTTGCGCGAGTTCGAGCAGCGCGGCCTGCCGCTCACGGTGTTCGGCGTCGGCATGGCGCTCGAGCGCCATCCCGAGCTCACGGCGGCCTTCAAGGAACTGGGCCACGAGATCGCCTGCCACGGCTGGCGCTGGATCCACTACCAGAACATCGACGAGGCCACCGAGCGCGAGCACATGCGCCTGGGCATGGAAGCCATCGAGAGGCTCACGGGCGAGCGCGCCCTCGGCTGGTACACCGGCCGCGACAGCCCGCGCACGCGCCGCCTGGTGGCCGACTACGGCGGCTTCGAATACGACAGCGACTACTACGGCGACGACCTGCCGTTCTGGATGAAGGTGCGCAAGACCGACGGCAGCACCGTGCCGCAGCTCATCGTGCCCTACACGCTCGACTGCAACGACATGCGCTTCGCGCTGCCGCAGGGCTACTCGCACGCCGATCCCTTCTTCCAGTACATGAAGGACAGCTTCGACGCGCTCTACGCCGAGGGCGACGAGGCGCCGAAGATGATGAGCATCGGCATGCACTGCCGCCTGCTCGGGCGCCCGGGCCGCATCGTGGCGCTGCAGCGCTTTCTCGATCACATCGCCAGCCACGAGCGGGTGTGGGTCTGCCGCCGCGTCGACATCGCGCGGCACTGGAAGAAGACCCATCCGTTCGAAGCCTCTTCCCAAGCCTCGCAAGCTTGATTCATACGGAGGACACACACGCCATGAGCCTGACCATCGAACAACTGAACGCCGCGGGCGCCGACGAAGCCGTCGCGCTGCTCGACGGGACCTACGAGCACTCGCCGTGGATCGCGCGCCAGGCGCTGGCCGCGCGCCCGTTCCGTTCGCTGCAGCACCTGAAGTACGCGCTCGCGCAGGCCGTGAACACGGCCACCAGGGAAGAGCGCCTGGCCCTGATCCGCGCCCACCCCGAGCTCGCGGGCAAGGCGATGGTCAGCAAGACGCTGACGGCCGAGTCGACCAACGAGCAGGGCAAGGCCGGCCTCACCGACTGCACGCCCGAGGAGTTCGCGAAGATCCAGCAGCTCAACGCCGACTACAACGCGAAGTTCGGCTTCCCCTTCATCCTCGCGGTGCGCGGCCCGCGCGGCACGGGCCTGTCCAAGCGCGAGATCATCGACACCTTCGAGCGCCGCGCCTACAACCATCCCGACTTCGAGCTCGCCGAGGCGCTGCGCAACATCCACCGCATCGCCGAGATCCGGCTGAACGACAAGTTCGGCACCGCGCCGGCGCTCGGCAACCACGTGTGGGACTGGCAGGAGGCGCTCGCGGTGCACAGCGACCCGGGCTTCGCCGAGAAGGGCCAGCTCACCGTGACCTACCTGACCGACGCGCACCGCGCCTGCGCGGCGCAGATCGCGCGCGAGATGCGCGAGGCCGGCTTCGACTCGGTGGAGATCGACGCGGTCGGCAACGTGGTCGGCCGCTACGAGGGCGCGACGCCCGATGCGAAGACGCTGCTCACGGGCTCGCACTACGACACCGTGCGCAACGGCGGCAAGTACGACGGCCGGCTCGGCATCTTCGTGCCCATGGCCTGCGTGCGCGAGCTCAAGCGCCAGAACCGACGCCTGCCCTTCGCCTTCGAGGTGGTGGGCTTCGCCGAGGAGGAAGGCCAGCGCTACAAGGCCACCTTCCTCGGTTCGGGGGCGCTGATCGGCCACTTCAACCCGGCCTGGCTCGACCAGAAGGACGCCGACGGCATCACCATGCGCGAGGCGCGCGCCCATGCGGGCCTGCGCGAGGAAGACATCGCCAAGGCGCAGCGCGATCCCTCGAAGTACCTGGGCTTCGTCGAGGTGCACATCGAGCAGGGCCCGGTGCTCAACGAGCTCGACATCCCGCTGGGCATCGTGACCTCGATCAACGGCAGCGTGCGCTACGTGGGCGAGGTGATCGGCATGGCCAGCCATGCGGGCACCACGCCGATGGACCGCCGCCGCGACGCGGCCGCGGCCGTGGCCGAACTGATCCTCTACACCGAGCAGCGCGCCGCCAAGGATGGCGACTCGGTCGGCACCGTGGGCATGCTCGAGGTGCCGAGCGGCTCGATCAACGTGGTGCCCGGGCGCTGCAAGTTCAGCCTCGACCTGCGCGCGCCCAACGATGCGCAGCGCGATGCGCTCGCCAACGACGTGGTGAAGGCGCTGCAGGACATCTGCGAACGCCGCGGCGTGCGCCACACGCTCGAGGAAACCATGCGTGCCTCGGCCGCGCCGAGCGCGCCCGAATGGCAGCAGCGCTGGGAACGCGCGGTCGATTCGCTCGGCGTGCCGCTGTTCCGCATGCCCAGCGGCGCCGGCCACGACGCGATGAAGCTGCACGAGGTGATGCCGCAGGCCATGCTGTTCGTGCGCGGCATCAACTCCGGCATCAGCCACAACCCGCTCGAATCGAGCACCAACGACGACATGGAGCTGGCGGTGCAAGCCTTCCAGCATCTGCTCGACAACCTGAACGGCGCGCCGAGCGCCGCCTGAACCCCATGACCGACTACGCAAAGCTCGACGCCTGGATCGACGCCCACTTCGACGAGGAAGTGAAGTTCCTGCAGCAACTGGTGCAGGTGCCCACCGACACCCCGCCCGGCAACAACGCGCCGCATGCCGAGCGCACCGCCGAACTGCTCGAGGGCTTCGGCCTCGTGGCCGAGAAGCACGCCGTGCCCGTGCAGGACGTGAAGGACTACGGCCTCGAATCGATCACCAACCTGATCGTGCGCCGCAAGTACGGCAAGGACGGCGACGGCGGCCGCACCGTGGCGCTCAACGCGCACGGCGACGTGGTGCCGCCCGGCGAGGGCTGGACCCATGACCCCTACGGCGGCGAGATCGCCGACGGCTCGCTCTACGGCCGCGCGGCCGCCGTGAGCAAGAGCGACTTCGCGAGCTTCACCTTCGCGCTGCGCGCGCTCGAAGCGGTCGCGAAGCCGACCAGGGGCGGCGTCGAACTGCACTTCACCTACGACGAGGAATTCGGCGGCATCCTCGGCCCGGGCTGGCTGCTGAAGAACGGCCTCACCAAGCCCGACCTGATGATCGCCGCAGGCTTCAGCTACGAGGTGGTCACGGCCCACAACGGCTGCCTGCAGATGGAAGTGACGGTGCACGGCAAGATGGCGCATGCCGCCATCCCCTCCACCGGCATCGACGCGCTGCAGGGCGCGGTGAAGATCCTCGAGGCGCTCTATGCGCAGAACACGCTCTACCAGCAGGTCAGCTCGCAGGTCGAGGGCATCACGCACCCCTACCTCAACGTCGGCCGCATCGAGGGCGGCACCAACACCAACGTGGTGCCCGGCAAGGTGGTGTTCAAGCTCGACCGCCGCATGATCCCCGAAGAGAACCCGGTCGAGGTCGAGGCCTCGATCCGCCAGGTCATCGCCGACGCGGCGGCCTCGTTCCCGGGCATCACGGTCGAGATCAAGCGCCTGCTGCTGGCCAACTCGATGAAGCCGCTGGCGGGCAACAAGCCGCTGGTCGAGGCGATCCAGAAGCATGGCGGCGAGCTGTTCGGCGAGCCGATCAAGGCCATGGGCACGCCGCTGTACACCGACGTTCGCCTCTATGGCGAGGCCGGCATTCCGGGCGTGATCTATGGCGCCGGCCCGCGCACCGTGCTCGAGTCGCATGCCAAGCGCAGCGACGAGCGCGTGGTGCTCGAGGACCTGCGGCGCGCGACCAAGGTGATCGCGCGCACGCTGAGCGACCTGCTGGCCTGAGTCTCAGGCGGCCACGCGATACCGCCCCGGCGCCACCCCGAAGCAGCGCCGGAACCAGCGCGAGAAGTGCGCCTGGTCGGCGAAGCCGCATTCGGCCGCCACGTCCTTCGGCGCCACGCCCTCGCGCAGCAGCGCCTTGGCGCGGCCGATGCGCGCATGCCGCGCGTAGTGCGCGGGCGTCATGCCCACGGCCTCGCGGAAGGCACGCTGGAAGTGCTCGCGCGACACGCCCATGCGGCGCGCGAGCGCGGCCGGGTCGATGCGGCAGGCATCCTCCTCGGCGAGCAGCGCGCAGATCTCCGCCACGCGCGCATCGGGCGCCGGCGGCTGCAGCGGCATGAGTTCGGAACAGGTCTGAGCACCCAGGATGCGCTCGACCAGGCGCGCGATGCCCGCGCCGTCCGCCGCCGTGGCGGCGGCAGCCAGGGCCCCGGCCAGTTCCGCATCGGGCAGCACCTTGCGCTGCAAGGCACCGCGCGAGTCCGCCGGCCAACCCAGCCGCGCCGCGACCCAACCATGCGGCACGTAGAGCATCACCATGCGAAAGCTGCGCCGGCTCACGCCCGCGGTGTGCAGCATGTAGGGCGCCATCAGCACCAGCTCGCCCGCATGGGCCACGAGCGCCTCGCCATCGCAGGTGAACTCGCAGTGGCCCTCGATGATGGCGCCCACGCTCCATTCGGGATGCCAGTGCGGCGCGAAGCGGGCGCGCGGCTCGGCCGCGAACAGCGCCTCCACGCGCAGGCCCTCGCCCGAGGGCAGCACGACCAGGCGGGAGGACGGCGGCGGCGCGGCGACGGCGGTCATCGCGCGAGGGTAGCGCAGCAGCGCCCTCGACACGATCGCCGCGGGCATCGGCTTCGACCTAGGCGGCGAAGGCACCGCGCACCGTGAGCCCCATCCAGCCGGCCGTGGCCTGCGTGGCGCGCACCTCGCCGAGCAGCGAAAGCTCCTCCACCGGATGGTCGTGGAAGCGCAGGGTGGCGCTGCCCGCGCTCCAGCCCGACTCCACGCGGTCGACGATGTCGGCGCGCAGGTGGCGCGGCACCGGCACCTCGTGCGGCCGCGTCAGGTCGGGCCAGCCGATCGCGCCGATGGTCGGCGCGCGCAGGAAGCCCAGCCGTTCGCCGGGCTCGCCGTGCAGGGTGACGCTGGCATCGACCAGCCGGCGCTCCTTCACGCTGAGGCTGGCGCCGAGCCGGCTGCCTTGGCCCAGCGAGGCGGCCGCCGGATGGGCGATCGGCAGGCTGCGCGTGACCCAGGTCTGGCCGATCTTCTTGGGCCAGCCCTGCAGCCAACCGCGCAGCAGCGAGATGTCCTGGTCGACGTAGATGAAGGGGCAGCAGAAGCGCTGTTCGCCCGGAGGGCCTTCGATCTCGAGCACCACGATGGTCTCGCGGTACTGCGCATAGACGGGGTCGAGCAGCTCCGCGCCATCGGCGCCGCAGAACTGCCAGTCGGCGAAATGCACGCAGCCCTGGCCGGTGGCCCGGCCGAGCCCGGCGGGCAGCAGCGCGGCGGCGCGGTCGGCCTCGAAGTCGAAGGCCACGTTGACCAGCCAGCCGGCGTAGTGCCAGGGCGGCGCCTGCACGAGCGCGCTGCGGCCGGAGGCGGTGAAGGGGGGCGAGAACGGGGTGGGCATCGGGAGGCGGTTCACGAAAGTGGAAGACCGCCTCACGATAGGACGCCCGCGCGCGGGCGTCTTGTACGCCAGTGATCCCGCCGCGGTGCCCCGTGGCCTCAGTCCGCCGTCGCGAACGCGCGCGCGATCTCCTGCGTCACCTGAAGGAAGCGCGCCATTTCCGCCATCGAGTTGCAGTGCAGCGGCGACACGCGCACCGTGCCCTCGAGCCCGAAGGAATCGAGCATGCGCTTCGAGTAGATGCTCGCGGCCGTGCGCTCGTAGACCGTGACGCCGCGCAGCCCGTACTCGTGCACGGCGCGCGTGCAGTCCAGGCCGTCGAAGCCGATGCCCAGGATCAGGTCGCGCCGGCTCAGGTCCGGGTGGTCGAGGAACACGCGCACGCCCGGCATGGCGCGCAGGCCCGGCTGGCCGTCCACGCCCTCGAGCAGCGCCGCGAGCAGCGCGCGTTCGTGCAGCTCGATGTGCGCGATGCCGGCCGCGAACAGTTCGCGCCGCGAGGTGGCCTCGCTGAAGTGGCCGCCGAGCCAGCAGACGTAGTCGACGATCTCGCTGACCACCGCGAACTGCCAGGGCGCCACGCTGCCGAGGTCCCAGTGGCCGGCCTTCTTGCCCGCGAGCTTGTGGTGCGGCAGGGCCGCGGCGCGCTCCGACATCCAGGCGATGCCCGAGCCGCGGCAGCCGAAGAACTTGTAGGGCGCAAGGTTGATCCCGTCCACCGGCGTCTTGCGCAGATCGATCAGCCCGTGCGGCGCATGCTGCACCGCGTCCACGACGATGTAGAGATCGGGCTTGACCTCGCGCGCGCGCCGCACGATGGCCTCGATGTCGAGCTTCGCGCCCGAGATGTTCGAGGCGTAGATCACGTTGAGCAGGCAGGTGTTGGCATCGACCAGCCGCACGATCTCGTCGACGTCGATGCCGCCGGTCTCGGGGTTGCTGCGCGCCACGCGCAATTCGCGGCCGGTGCGCTCGGCATAGAGCGCCATCGCGTCGTAGGCCGAGGGATGCTCGAGCACGGTGGTCACCATGTTCGTTCCAGGCACGTTCTCGGCCACCGCGCGCACCATGTCGAACATGGCGCCCGAGGCGGTGAGCGCCGCGAAGATGCTGCCGCCCTCGGCGTTGAGGATGGTGCGCACGTCGTCCCAGCCGCGCGCCTGCACGGTCTGCAGCTCGAGCGCGGTCTCGTGGATGCGCTCGGTGTTGTCGGGCACGGCGTCGATGGCCGCGAAGCGCTCGATGGCGGCCTTGAGCCGGAACGAGCCGCCCGCGTTGTCGAAGTACAGGCGCTCGCGCCCGTGGTGGTCGCGCTCCACGAGCAGAAAGCGCTCGCGCACCTCGCGCATCAGCGCGTCGGAGAAGGCCAGGCCGCGCGGATGCTGCGCGCCGGTCGGGGAAGAAAAGGAGGAAGAAGCGCTCACGCTCACACGCCCTTGTTGTTCGGGTTCTTGTAGGTCTCGCGCACCGCGTCCGACATCGGGAAGTCGAGGCTCACGTTGCGCGGCGGGATCGGCTGCGTGAACCAGCGCGCGTAGAGCTTGTCGATCTCGCCCGACTTCATGAGGCCGGCCACGGTCTGGTCGACGATCGCCTTGAACTCGGGATCGTCCTTGCGCAGCATGATCCCGTAGGGCTCCTGGCGCAGCGATTCCTTCAGCAGCTTGTAGTCGCCCGCGTTGGGCTGGTTGGCGATCAGGCCGGCGAGCTGCACGTCGTCGAGCACGTAGGCCGCGGCGCGGTCGCTCGCGAGCAGCAGGAAGGCATCGGCCGTGTCCTTGCCCGCGATCTCCTGCACGTCGATGCCGTTCTTGCGCGCGCCGCGCAGCAGCTGGATCGAGGTGCTGCCGGCCACGGTGGCCACGGTCTTGCCCTGCAGGTCGGCGAAGCTGTTGATGCCCGAGTTCTTCTTGACCGCCGCCGTGATGTTGGTGACGAAATGGCTGGGCGCGAAGTCCACCTGCTGCTGGCGCTGCGTGGTGTTGGTGGTGGTCGCGCAGTCGAGGTCCACGGTGCCGTTCTGCAGCAGCGGGATGCGGTTGGTGGAGTTCAGCAGCGTGTAGCGCACGTCGAGCTTGGGCAGGTTGAGCTTGGCCTTCACCGCCTCGACGATCTTCAGGCAGATCTCGTTGGTGAAGCCGATCGGCGCCGCGTCGGCGCTGGTCTTGTACGAGAACGGGATCTGGGTGTCGCGGCTGCCGATCTGGATGGTGCCGCTGTCCTTGATCTTGCGCAGCGTGCCGCTGTCCTGGGCGGCGGCGACGCCGCAGGCCACTACGAGGGCGATGCCGAATGCGGCGGGGCGTGCGAAGGCGCGTGGGAAGTGCATGTGAAGTCCTTGGCCGTGTGGGTTGAATACGAAAGTGGTGGGCGCAACCGGTTCGGAGCGCATCTTCGGCGCGGCTTCAAGTTTCCAAAAGCGATTTTTATTCATCGAAAAAGATCGCTTAAAGTGTTTTATCGCCCAAGGAACGCACCGCCATGATGACCTTCAAGCAGCTCGAGGCCCTCTATTGGATCGCCCGCCTGGGCGGCTTCGCGCAGGCCGCCAACCAGCTCCACACCTCGCAGTCGGCGGTGTCGAAGCGGGTGCACGAGCTCGAGGCGCTGTTCGACACCGAGCTGTTCGACCGCAGCCAGCGCAGCGCGCGGCTCACCGAGAAGGGCGAGGAGATGTACGTGCTCGCGCAGAAGCTGCTGGCGCAGCGCGACGCGGCGGTCGAGCAGTTCGGCAAGCCTGGCGTGGTGGAGCGCCGACTGCGCATCGGCGTGACCGAGCTCACGGCCATGACCTGGCTGCCGCGGCTGGTGCGGCTGATCCAGCAGCACTACCCGAAGGTGATCCTCGAGCCCGACGTCGACGACAGCCTGCAGCTGCGCGACAAGCTGCTGGCCGACGAGCTCGACCTGGTGTTCCTGCCCGACAGCTTCGCCGACGCGCGCATGGCGAGCAAGGCGATCGGCGAGGTGAAGAGCGCCTGGATGTGCAAGCCCGGCGTGGTGCCCACCGACGCGCCGCTGCGGCTGCACGAGCTGGCGCGCCAGCGCATGCTGGTGCAGGGCGGCAACTCGGGCACGGGCCGCGCCTACGACGCCTGGATGAAGGAACAGGGCGTGCAGCCGGCCGACACCATCGTGGTGAGCAACCTGATCGCGCTGGTCGGCCTCACGGTGTCGGGCCTGGGCGTGAGCTACCTGCCGCGCGAATGCCTGCGGCCGATGGTGGCCGCCGGCATGCTGGCCGAGATCGAGGTGGCGCCGGCCCTGCCGGTGGTGCGCTACGTGGCGATGCACAAGGGCGAGCACCGCAGCGCGCTGACCTCGTCGATCGTGATGCTCGCGCAGTCCTGCTGCGACTTCACGCGCATGTTCCAGGCGCAGGCCGACGACGCGATGACAGGCTGATGTAGCGGGCCGCGCGCCGCTCGTGACAGTAGCGTGACTTTCATTCGGCTTTCACGCACGCGTCACGACGGGCACCGAGACTCCAGCGCGTTCCTGGCGCACCCGCGCCTCGTTCGTCCCCGAGCGCCGCGGCCTTGCAGCGGCGGCCTCGTGTCCCTTCCGCGTTCCTGTTCCCGTCTTCATGAAATCCCTGTCTTCCCTTCCCGGCCTGCCGCTGTCGCGCCTCGCCTTCTCGCTCGTGCTCGGCACGGCCCTGCTCGCCGGC
>NZ_JBZAYE010000015.1:0-36468 GCF_058244205.1 Variovorax sp. 20P10.2.4 | reverse complement strand
CTCGCGGCGCTCGAGGCCATCCATGCCGACGGCGCCGTGGTGCTGCACCGCGGGCGCATCGTCTACGAGCGCTACTTCGGCGCGCTCGACGCGGACGGCGAGCACATGGCGATGTCGGTCACCAAGTCGGTGGTGGGCACGCTCGGCGCCATGCTCGCGGCCGACGGCAAGCTCGACGAGAACGCCTTCGTCACGCACTACATCCCCGAGCTGGGCGACAGCGCCTTCGGCAGCGCGACGGTGCGCCAGGTGATGGACATGACCACGGCCATCGACTATTCGGAGGAGTACGCCGACCCCGATGCGGGCGTGTGGAAGCATGCGCGCGCCGGCGAACTGCTGCCGCGTCCGGCGGGCTATGTTGGCGCCGAGGGCTACCGGCAGTTTTTGCAGAGCGTGGGCGCGGCGCGTGACGGCACCGTGCACGGCCAGACCTTCGCCTACCGCACCGTCAACACCGACGTGCTGGGCTGGCTGATCGCGCGCGCTGCGGGGCAATCGGTGGCGGGCCTGCTGGGCGAACTGATCTGGTCGCGCCTGGGTGCTGAGCAGGACGCCAGCTTCGCGCTCGACGGCCAGGGCGCCGAGTTCGCGGGCGGCGGCTTGTGCACCGGCCTGCGCGACCTCGCGCGCTTCGGCGAGGCGATGCGGTTGGGCGGCTTCTTCAACGGCGCGCAGATCGTGCCCGAGGCCGTGGTGGCCGACATCCGCCGCGGCGCCGACCCGGCGCGCTTCGCACTCGCGGGCTACACCCGGCTGGCCGGCTGGAGCTACCGCAACATGTGGTGGGTGGCGCACGACGCGCACGGCAGCTTCACCGCGCAGGGCATCCATGGCCAGGCGCTGCACATCGATCCGGTGGCCGAGATGGTGGTAGCGCGCTTCGCCTCGCATCCGCTGGCGGCCCATGCGCACCTGCCGACCTCGATGCCGGCCTTTCGCGCGCTGGCCGCGCACCTCATGGGCGCGGGCTGATCAGCCGGCGATCAGCGCGGCATCGACCACCCGCACGCGGTGGTCGATGTAGTAGCCGCCGAACTCGGTGTAGCGAAGCACCAGGCGCGCGCAGGCGCTGCAGCGGTAGACGTCGCAGCGGTTGTACGGGAAGTGCGCGACCGAGATCGGTGCCTCGGGCGAGTCGTAGCGCGTGCCGGCCGGATGGAATTCCTCGAACGTGGGTTCGTAGGCCTCGGGGTCGCGCAGCGTGCCGACCTGTTCCATCAGCGCCTTGGGCCAGCGTTCCTCGGTGATGCTTTCCCAGGCCCTGGCGTCCTGCAGGCGGCAGGCGCAGGTGGGGCGCGTGGGCGTGGCGGCTTCGGCGAGCCGGCGGAGGGCGGGGGTGTCTAGCAAGGTCATGCGCGAAGGGAGTCTAGGGCCTGTTAACACTATGCAAGGGGTCGCGTTGCCCCGCAAAGGGGCTGGATGCAAGGCGCCCGCGCGCAGCAAGGCTGGCGCCTTGCAAGCGCGGGCAACGCCGCAGACGGCCCCTTTGCGGGGCAACCCGGAGGGAAGCTCGCCAGAGCCCGCCCCTCGGCGTTGCGCTCCTAGCGTGTGCGGACGCACACGCGTCGTCACGCGCCTTGATGGGCGGGCTTTGGCGAGCTTCGCGACCCCTTGCATAGTGTTAACAGGCCCTAGTGCGCGCGCCATGTCCGAGCGGCGCGCGGGCTCAAGGCGGGTCGTCGAGCAGCACCGCGCCCGGCCCCGCGGCGCCCAGCCTGTCGCCGGGATTGCGCAGCGGGCAGTCGGTCATCGACAGGCAGCCGCAGCCGATGCATTCGCCGAGGTCGTCGCGCAACCGGGTCAGCACGCGGATGCGCGCGTCGAGCTCGTCGCGCCAGTGCGCGGACAGCGCCTTCCACTGCGCGGCATTGAGGATGCGCCCCTCGGGCAGCCGCGACAGCGAGTCGCGGATGGTCTCGAGCGGAATGCCGGTGCGCTGCGCCACGCGGATCACCGCGATGTGGCGCAGCACCTCGCGCGGATAGCGGCGCTGGTTGCCCTCGCTGCGCCAGCCCTTGATCAGCCCCTTCGATTCGTAGAAGTGCACCGTCGAGACGGCGACGCCGCTGCGCCGCGCGACCTCGCCGACGGTCAGGACCTTGGCGGGCTCGGCGGGATGGTTCTCTGGCATGGGGAGGAAAGGCTCGGAGTCGGATCGGCGTCTTATAGGCGATACAGGCGGAGGCGGTGTGCCGCTCAGCCGCCGAGCTGCCGCCGCAGGTGGCTCGCGATCGCCGCCGCGAGCAGCCCGCCGATGATGGAGACGTGCTCGAGCGCGAAGTAAAGCGACAGCGTGGCGCGCGGTTCGGGCAGCGACCAGAAGCGATGCACGATCGCGATCGTGAGCAGCAGGAACACCGAGAGCGCACCGGCGCCCAGCCACACGGCGCGGTCGACCAGCAGCAGCAGCGAGCCGGCCAGCAGCACGAAGATGGTGGCGACATTGAAGGCCCAGGCCGGCTCGAGGCCCGCCGCGCGCATCTCGCCCACCCCGCCCGCGAAGTTCAGCGCCTTCGCAAGACCCGACGCGGCAAAGACCACGGCGAGAAGTATCCGGGCTGCCAGCCACAGCAGTTGGCTTTCCAACGCGGCATCGATCCACGACCTCATCAACACAGCTCCTGATTTCGACGGGACATTGGTTGCCGCCATGGGTTCATCGGTGAAGCCCACGCGGGTATTCGGGTGAGCGCGGCGGACTGTAAAACCTCAACCAAGCTTGAGGTCAAGCGCCGTCGCCACGGAGCGGAATGGCCAGGTGCGCTACGCTCGCGCCCTGCGCGTTCGCGAGCGAGAGAAGCGGCGGCGCCCAAAGACATCGAATGACACCGAACGAGAACCCAGAAAACGCCGGGCCCGGGCCCGATCCAGTGCGAGGCCCCGAGGCGCTCGAGGCGATGCGCCTGTCCGTGGCACCCATGATGGATTGGACCGACAGGCATTGCAGGTATCTCCACCGCCTGCTGAGCCGCCACGCGCTGCTCTACACCGAGATGGTGACGACCGGCGCGCTGGTGCATGGCGATGTGCCGCGGCACCTGCGCTTCAACGCCGAGGAGCATCCGCTGGCGCTGCAGCTCGGTGGCAGCGAGCCGGCCGATCTCGCGCACTGCGCGAAGCTCGGCGAGCAATGGGGCTACGACGAGATCAACCTCAACTGCGGCTGCCCGAGCGAGCGCGTGCAGCGCGGCGCCTTCGGTGCCTGCCTGATGAACGAGCCGCAGCTGGTGGCCGACTGCGTGAAGGCGATGGTCGACGCGAGCAGCGTGCCGGTGACGGTGAAGCACCGCATCGGCATCGACAAGATCGAGAGCTACGAGTTCGTGCGCGACTTCGTGGGTCAGGTCAGCGAGGCCGGTTGCAAGACCTTCATCGTGCATGCGCGCAATGCCTGGCTCAAGGGCCTGAGCCCGAAGCAGAACCGCGAGATCCCGCCGCTGCGCTACGCGCTGGTGCACCGGCTCAAACATGACTTTCCGGCGCTGAAGTTCTCGATCAACGGCGGCATCACGCTCAATGCACAGGTGCATGAGCACCTGCGGCTGCTCGACGGGGTGATGGTGGGACGCGAGGCGTACCACAACCCCTGGTGGCTGGCCGAATGGGATGCGGAGTTCTTCGGCGCGGCGCCCTTGGAGCGCACGCGCGAGGAGGTCGAGACCCTGATGTGCGACTACATGGTGCGCGAGGCGGCCGAGCACGGCACGCCGTGGTCTAACATCGCGCGCCACATGCTGGGCCTGCGCAACGGGTTGCCGGGCGCGCGCCGCTGGCGCCAGGTGTGGAGCGACCACCGCATGAAGAGCAAATCGCCGCACGAGGTGATGGCGATCGCGCACGAGCCGGTGGCGCAGGCGGCCTGAGCCGCGCTCCTGCTTCCTTTGCTTCTTTTCAGGCCGCCATCAGCGTGGCCTCTGGCACGTCCTCGATGGTGGTGCGGCGCAGCTCGCGGCGCTCGGCGATGTCGTAGCGCCGGCCGCGGTGCAGGGTGCTGCGGTTGTCCCACATCACGAGGTCGTGCACCTGCCATTCGTGGCGGTAGACGAACTCGCGCTGGGTCGCGTGCTCGAGCAGGTCCGACAGCCGCATGCGGGCCTCGGCCACGGGCCAGCCGACGATCTCGCGCGCATGCACGCCCACGAACAGCAGCTTGCGCCCCGAGCCAGGGTGCGTCTGCACCAGCGGCCAGGCGGCCGGCGGGATGGTCTTCTTCTGCTCGTCGGTGTAGGCCTCGTCGCCCAGCAGGATGCGCGTGTGCAGCGCGTAGTGCTCGGCGCTCAGGCCCTCGAGCTCGGTCTTGTCGCGCTCGGGCAGGGCGTCGTAGGCGGCGCGCAGGTCGGTGAACTCGGTGTTGCCGCCCCAGCTCGGCAGCACCAGCGCATGCAACATCGAATAGGCGGCGCGCGGGTTCTGGAACGAGCTGTCGCTGTGCCAGAGCTGGTTGGCGAAGTTCGAGAGGTTCTTCGGCGAATCGCGGCGCGCGACGTTGCCTTGCGCGTCGACGTTCGAGATGTCGATCAGGCGCTCGTCCTCGAGCCGCTCGGGGCGCTTGAACACCTTCTTGAGGCCGAGGTCGAGCGGCCCGAAGGCCTTGGCGAAATCGATCTGCTGCTGGCCCGTGAGCGGCTGGCCGCGCCACACCAGCACGGCGTAGCGATTCATCGCGGCGTTGATCTGCTTGACCTCGTCGCTCGAGAGCGGCCGGGCGATGTCGATGCCGCGCGCTTCGGCGGCGAAATGCGGATGCAGGGGGGTGAGTTCGAGGGGCATGGGAAGGTGTCCGGATGGAAGAGGGGCTCACTCGGGCTGGATGCCCGCGTCGGCGATGACGCGCGCCCAGCGCTTCATCTCCGACTGCACGAAGGCGTCGAACTGCGCGGGCGTGGAGGCGACCACCTCCATGCCCTGTTCCTCGACGCGCTTGCGCATCTCGGGGTCGAGCAGCACGCGGCGCGTGTCCGACTGGATCTTCTCGATGACGGCCGGGGGCGTGCCGTGCGGCGCGATGAAGCCGAGCAGCGCGTTGACGTGGAAGCCGGGCAGGGTCTGCGCGACGGTCGGATAGCTGAAGCCGGGCACCGGCTTGTCGCCGAGGGTGGCGATCAGCTTCATGCGGCCGGCCTTCACGAAGGGCAGCACCGAGAGGAAGGGGTCGACCACGAGGTCGATGCGCCCGCCCATGAGCTCGGTGTGCGCGGGCGAGCTGCCCTTGAAGGGCGCATGCAGCATGTCGAAGCCCGCCTCGCGCTTGAGCAGCTCGGCCCCCAGGTGCGTGGTGCTGCCGGCGCCGGGCGTGCCGTAGGTCAGCTTGCCCGGGTTCTTCTTCGCATAGGCGATCAGCTCGGCCAGCGTGTTGAAGGGCGCGTCGGGCCGGGCCACGATGGCCAGCTGCAGGTTGGCGATCTGGGTGATGCCCGCGATGTCCTTGAGCGTGTCGTAGGGCAGGGTCTTGCGCAGCGAAGGATTCACCGCGAACGAGGAGTTCACCATGCCGATGGTCAGCCCGTCGGGCGGGGCCTTGGCGACGAAGTCGGCACCGATGGCGGTGCCGGCGCCGGGCTTGTAGTCGACGATGACCGGCTGCCCCCAACCCTCCTGCAGCTTCATGGCGATGAGCCGGCCGACGGTGTCGGTCGGCCCGCCGGGGGCGAACGGCACGATGAGCTTCACCGGTCCTTTGGGGAATGCGGCCGGCGCGGCGGCCCGCGCGAAACCCGGAAGGCCGGCGCCGGCCAGGAGGCCGAGGCCGGTGCCAAGGAGCTCGCGGCGGCGCGGCGACGGCGGGGAGAAGTGGGGGTTTTGTCTCGTCATCTCTTTATTTTGAAACAGTGTTCCGAAATAATGATCCTCCAAAGTTCTCGCGTCAACCCGTTTTTGCTGAAAAATGGCAACAAAGATCCATCAGGGAAGCAAAGGTTTCTAAAAATGAATGACGCGTCTGGCGGCAGGGAAGAGGTGAGCGCGCTCGCCAGGGGACTGGCTCTGCTGAAGGTGATCGGGATGGCGGCGGCGCCCATGGGCAACCGCGAACTGGCGGATGCGACCGGCATTCCCAAGGCGACGGTGTCGCGGCTCACGGCCACCCTGGTCGGGGCGGGCTACCTGCGGCAGTCGCAGGACAGCGAGCGTTTCAGCCTGGGGTCGGCGCTGCTCGACATGAGCAGCCGCTACCTGCGGCACTTCGACCTGCGCACGGTGGCGCGCCCGCATCTCGCGGCGCTGTCGGACTTCTCGGGCGCGAGCGTGCACATGGGCGTGCGCGACGAGCTCGACATGCTGATCATCGATTCGCTGCGTCCGCGCTCGGTGATGATCAGCTCGCGCATCGAGGTCGGCTCGCGCATGACGATCGCCACCTCGGCCGCCGGGCGGGCCTACCTGGCCTCGCTCGCGGCGCCCGAGCAGGAGGCGCTGCTGGCGCAGATCCGGCAGGAAAGCGGCGAGAACTGGCCGCGCATCGAGCCGGGGCTGATCTCGAGCATGGAGGAGTACGCGCGCGTGGGCTACTGCGGCTCGTTCGGCGAATGGCATCCGCACATCCATGCGCTGGGTTTCGCGCTGCGCGGTCCGCGCGGCGAGCGCTACGCGGTGAGCTGCGGCGGCCCGGCCTACCTGCTGCCCAAGGACACCATGCTCGCGCGCGTGGCGCCGCGGCTGCTCGAGACGGCGCAGCGCATCGCGGCCGAGGCGGGCACGGTCGATCTCGATTGAGTGAAGAGGCGCGGGCCGCCGCGCGGCCCCGCGGCGAACGCTAGGCCGCCGCTTCCAGCCCGTTGCTGAAGTGCTCGCGCATGCGCGCCATGGCGGCCTCGCCGTCGCGCGCCTCGATCGCGGCCATCACCGAGCGGTGCTCGGCCAGCGATTCCCCGATCCGCCCAGCCTTGAGCAGCGAGTTGTGGCGGTTGAGCTTCATCACCTTGCGCAGGTCGGCCACCATCTGGTCGCGCCACTTGTTGTTGGCGATGGCCAAAAGGCGCATGTGGAAGCGCTCGTTGACCGCGAAGAAATGCTCGCGGTCTTCCGGCGCGGCCGCGGCCTCGAGTTCGGCATGCAGCGCGCGCAGCTCGGCGAGCTGGGCCTCGGTGGCGCGCTCGGCCACCACGCCGGCGGCATCGCTCTCGAGCAATGACAGCAGGTGGTAGACGTCGGCCAGGTCCTGCTCCGACACCTCGGTCACATAGGCGCCACGGCGCACCTTCATCGTCACCAGGCCCTCGGCCGCCAGCACCTTCAGCGCCTCGCGCAGCGGCGTGCGGCTGATGCCGTACTCCTCGGCCAGCTTGAGCTCGTCGATCCAGCTGCCCGGTTCGAGCTCGCGGCGGAAGATCCGCTGGCGCAGCAGCTCGGCCACCTCTTCATAGAGGGCGCGCGGGGTGAGGGTGACGGCGGACATGGGCGGGACTGTACTTCAAAAATCGCGTTTGAATTAATAATTATGGATCGGTTAGACTCGCGGCCGGCCCGCAAATCCCTGCGGACCCCCAGCGATTCCAGCGAATCCTTTCCTCCAGCAGCACACCCCCTGCACGACACACTGCGAAGCGGCGCCTCCATGAGCAGCAAACCCGAACCCTCCTTCAAGCCCGCCACTCTCGAGGCCTGGGCCAAGGCCGCCGCCAAGTCGGCCCCCGGCGGCGACGTCGCCGCGCTGAACTGGATCACGCCCGACGGCATCAGCGTCAAGCCGCTGTACACCGCGGCCGACCTGCAGGGCCTGAAGTACACCGACACGCTGCCGGGCTTCGAGCCCTACCTGCGCGGCCCGCAGGCCACGATGTACGCGGTGCGCCCGTGGACCATCCGCCAGTACGCCGGTTTCTCGACCGCCGAGGAATCGAACGCCTTCTACCGCAAGGCGCTGGCCGCCGGCGGGCAGGGCGTGAGCGTGGCCTTCGACCTCGCCACCCACCGTGGCTACGACAGCGACCATCCGCGCGTGACCGGCGACGTGGGCAAGGCCGGCGTGGCGATCGATTCGGTCGAGGACATGAAGATCCTGTTCGACCAGATCCCGCTCGACAAGGTCAGCGTGTCGATGACCATGAACGGCGCGGTGCTGCCGGTGCTCGCGGGCTACGTGGTGGCGGCGGAAGAGCAGGGCGTGGCGCAGGACCAGCTCAGTGGAACCATCCAGAACGACATCCTCAAGGAGTTCATGGTCCGCAACACCTACATCTTCCCGCCCGCGCCGAGCATGCGGATCATCGGCGACATCATCGAGTACACGGCGCAGAACATGCCGAAGTTCAACTCGATCTCGATCAGCGGCTACCACATGCAGGAAGCCGGCGCCAACCAGGCGCTGGAGCTGGCCTTCACGCTGGCCGACGGCAAGGAGTACGTGAAGACCGCGCTGGCCAAGGGCCTCGACGTCGACGGCTTCGCCGGGCGCCTGAGCTTCTTCTGGGCCATCGGCATGAACTTCTACCTCGAGGTGGCCAAGATGCGCGCCGCGCGCCTGCTGTGGTGCCGGATCATGAAGGAGTTCGAGCCCAAGAACCCCAAGAGCCTGATGCTGCGCACCCACTGCCAGACCTCGGGCTGGAGCCTGACCGAGCAGGACCCCTACAACAACGTGGTGCGCACCACCATCGAGGCGATGGCCGCGGTGTTCGGCGGCACGCAGAGCCTGCACACCAACGCGCTCGACGAAGCCATCGCGCTGCCGACCGAGTTCAGCGCCCGCATCGCGCGCAACACGCAGCTCATCATCCAGGAAGAGACGCACATCACGAACGTGATCGACCCCTGGGCCGGCAGCTACATGATGGAGAAGCTCACGCAGGACATGGCCGACGCGGCCTGGACCATCATCGAGGAGGTCGAGGCCATGGGCGGCATGACCAAGGCGGTGGACAGCGGCTGGGCCAAGCTCAAGATCGAGGCCGCGGCCGCCGAGAAGCAGGCGCGCATCGACTCGGGCAAGGACGTGATCGTCGGCGTCAACAAGTACAAGCTCAAGAACGAGGACGCGATCGAGAGCCTCTCGATCGACAACGTGAAGGTGCGCGACCAGCAGGTGGCGCGGCTGCAGAAGATCCGCGCCGCGCGCGACGGCGCCAAGGTGCAGGCCGCGCTCGACGCGCTGACCGAGGCGGCCGAGAACGGCAGCGGCAACCTGCTGGCGCTGAGCATCGACGCGGTGCGCCTGCGCGCCACCGTCGGCGAGATCTCCGACGCGCTCGAGAAGTCCTTCGGTCGCCACCGCGCCGACACCCAGAAGGTGACCGGCGTCTATGCCGCCGCCTACGACTCCGCCGAGGGCTGGGAGAACCTCAAGACCGAGATCAACGCCTTCGCCGAGGAGCAGGGCCGCCGTCCGCGCGTGATGATCTCCAAGCTGGGCCAGGACGGCCATGACCGCGGCGCCAAGGTGGTGGCCACGGCCTTCGCCGACCTGGGCTTCGACGTCGACATGGGGCCGCTGTTCCAGACGCCCGAGGAGTGCGCGCGCCAGGCGATCGAGAACGACGTGCATGCGGTGGGCGTGAGCACGCTCGCGGCCGGCCACAAGACGCTGGTGCCCGCGATCATCGCGGAGCTGCGCAAGCAGGGCGCGGACGACATCATCGTGTTCGTCGGCGGCGTGATCCCGCGCCAGGACTACGACTTCCTCTACGAGGCCGGCGTGAAAGGCATCTACGGACCGGGCACGCCGATCCCGGCGAGCGCGAAGGACGTGCTGGAGCAGATCCGCGCGGCGGTCGCGGCCTGAGCAGCGTCGTGGGCGATCTCCTGTCGCGGCTGTCGCTGCAGCCCGTGGAATCCAGCGATTTCGAGGACATGCTGGCGCTGCGCATCGATGCGATGCGACCGAGCCTCGAGCGTGTCGGCCGCTTCGACCTCGCGCGCTCGCGCGAGCGGCTCAGCGCCGGCTTCGTGATCCCGTTCATGCACCACATCGTGCTCGACGGCGACGGGCGCATCGGCTTCGTCACGCTCAAGCCCGAGGGCGCCGATGCGCTGCGGCTCGACCACCTGTACCTGCGCACCGGCTTCCAGGGCCTGGGCATCGGTGAATGGGTGATGCGCTGGGCCAAGGCGCAGGCGCGCGCGCAGCAGCGCGACATCAAGCTCACGGCGCTGGTGCGCAGCGATGCCAACCGCTTCTACCTGCGGCACGGCTTCGTGCTCGAGGGCGAGGAGGGCGTCGACCTGCACTACCGCTGGCGCCTGGCCGTGGAGGCCGCGTGCTGAACACGGCCCAGGCGCTGCAAAGCGCGATCGCCGAGACGGACGGCATGGCGCAGCGCCGTGCCATCGCCAAGGCCATCACGCTGCTCGAATCCACCCGCGCCGACCACCGCGCGCAGGCCGACGAGCTGCTCACCGCGCTGCTGCCGCGCACCGGCAACTCGTTCCGGCTCGGCATCTCGGGCGTGCCGGGCGTGGGCAAGTCGACCTTCATCGAGACCCTGGGCCTGCTGCTGATCGACAAGGGCCACCGCGTCGCGGTGCTCACCATCGACCCCTCGTCCACCGTCTCGGGCGGCTCCATCCTCGGCGACAAGACGCGCATGGAACGGCTCTCGGTGCACGAGCGCGCCTACATCCGTCCCAGCCCCTCGAGCGGCACGCTCGGCGGCGTGGCCGAGAAGACGCGCGAGGCGATGCTGGTGTGCGAGGCCGCGGGCTACGACGTGGTGATCGTCGAGACCGTGGGCGTGGGCCAGAGCGAGACCGCGGTATCGGGCATGACCGACATGTTCGTGCTGATGCAACTGCCCAACGCCGGCGACGACCTGCAGGCGATCAAGAAGGGCGTGATGGAGATCGCCGACCTGGTCGTCATCAACAAGGCCGACATCGACAAGGACGCCGCCACGCGCGCGCAGGCGCAGATCACCTCGGCGCTGCGGCTGTTCGGCCAGCACGGCCATCCCGACCATGCGCGCCACGACGAGAGCTTCTGGCATCCGCAGGCGATCCAGCTCAGTGCATTGCTGGGGCAGGGCGTCGACGCGTTTTGGGCCCAGGTCGAGCGCTTTCGCGCGCTGCAGGCAGCCAATGGCCGGCTCATGGGCCGCCGCCAGCAGCAGGCCAAGTCGTGGATGTGGGACCGCATCGAAGCGGGCCTGCGCCATGCCTTCCGCCATCACCCGCGCGTGAAGGAAGAGCTGCCGGCGCTGCTCGGCCAGGTGGGCGCGCTCGAGCTCGCGCCGTCGACCGCGGCGCGCCGGCTGCTCGGCCTCTATGCAGGCGACGAGAGCGCATGGGCCCACTGAACGACCACGGCTTCGCGCGCGGTTTCGACACCGCGGCGGGACGCTTTGCCTGGGGCACGACCTTCGAGCAACTGGAGGCACGCGGGCTGCGGCCCGCGTACGCGGCCGCGGGCGTCAACGTCTGGCATGTGGCGGGCGCGGACGTGCTCGGGCTGCGCAGCAGCCGCATGGAACTCATGGTGCCGCGGCCCGGGCGCCCGGTGATGCAGGCGTGGCACCGGCTGGACCTGCCCGAGGGCGAGTCGCATGTCGACTTCGCGCTGCGGGCGCATGCGCAACTGGTCGAACGGTTCGGCGAGCCCGATCGCGGCGACGCGCGGCCCGCGCGCTTCAAGGAAGAGAACGCCTGGAGCGTGGCCGTCAACGCCGAGTGGCGCCTGGCTGGCGTGCGCGTGGGCGTCTCGTGGTACGGCGCGCCGCGCGACGACGAAGCGGCCGGGAAGACCAGCGGCATCCTGTTCGTCGACTGGGACGACGAGGTCGCGGCCGCCGCGCCGTGGGCCGAGGCCTGGCAGCGCGAGCAGCTCGCGCTCGACGCCATGCTGCGCGGGGCGCATGCGGTGGCGAGGCTCGAGGCCGGCCCCGCGCGCGAATTCGCGCGGAGTGCGGCGCAGCGCGTGCTGCGCATGCCCGCGCTGCACTTCACCGTGCCCGGCTTCGCGCTGCTGCAGGGCGAGGGCGCCGCCGACCACCGGCTGGTGCTGTGGTCGTCGGCTTCCGGCGACGCCTGGGGCGTCTCCGATCTCCACGACACCGTCTTCTGCCGCCGCGGCGAAAGCCTCGCGGCGCAATGGGTGCAGGTGCTGCCGGCCAAGGGCGGCGGCAGCACCGATCTCTCGTTCGGCCCGCTCACCAACACGTCGCCCTATCGCCCGCGCGAGCGGTGCGGCGCGATCGCGCAATTCATGGACATCCTGGCCACCATGCCGGGGGCATCGTTCCAGTACAGCGAAACCTATGACTGCTGATTTTTCAAAGAGGCTTTTCTCATGCAAGAACTGATCGACGAACTCGAAAAGCGCCGTGCGCAGGCCCGCCTGGGCGGTGGACAGAAGCGCATCGACGCGCAGCATGCCAAGGGCAAGCTCACGGCGCGCGAACGCCTCGAGCTGCTGCTGGACGACGGCACCTTCGAGGAATGGGACATGTTCGTCGAGCACCGCTCGACCGACTTCGGCATGGCCGACAACAAGATCCCGGGCGACGGCGTGGTCACGGGCTACGGCATGATCAACGGCCGCCTGGTGTTCGTCTTCAGCCAGGACTTCACCGTCTTCGGCGGCGCGCTCAGCGAAGCGCATGCCGAGAAGATCTGCAAGGTGATGGACCAGGCGATGAAGGTCGGCGCCCCGGTGATCGGCCTCAACGACTCGGGCGGCGCGCGCATCCAGGAAGGCGTGGCCTCGCTCGGCGGCTATGCCGACGTGTTCCAGCGCAACGTGATGGCCTCGGGCGTGGTGCCGCAGATCAGCATGATCATGGGCCCGTGCGCGGGCGGCGCGGTGTACTCGCCGGCCATGACCGACTTCATCTTCATGGTGAAGGACTCGAGCTACATGTTCGTCACCGGCCCCGAGGTGGTGAAGACCGTGACGCACGAGAGCGTGACGGCCGAGGAACTGGGCGGCGCCGTGACCCACACCACGCGCAGCGGCGTGGCCGACATGGCGTTCGAGAACGACGTCGAGGCGCTGATGATGCTGCGCCGCCTCTACAACTACCTGCCGCTCAACAACCGCGAGAAGCCGCCGGTGCGCCTGGGCAACAACGGCCAGGGCGACCCGGCCGACCGGCCCGACTATTCGCTCGACACGCTGGTGCCCGAGAACGCGAACAAGCCCTACGACATGAAGGAGCTGATCTTCAAGGTCGCGGACGACGGCGACTTCTTCGAGCTGCAGCCCGACTACGCGAAGAACATCGTGATCGGCTTCGCGCGCATGGAAGGCCAGACCGTGGGCATCGTCGCCAACCAGCCGCTGGTGCTGGCGGGCTGCCTCGACATCAAGAGCAGCATCAAGGCCGCGCGCTTCGTGCGCTTCTGCGATGCCTTCAACATCCCGGTCGTGACCTTCGTCGACGTGCCCGGCTTCATGCCCGGCACCGGCCAGGAGTACGGCGGCATCATCAAGCACGGCGCCAAGCTGCTCTATGCCTATGCCGAGTGCACAGTGCCGAAGATCACCGTCATCACGCGCAAGGCCTACGGCGGCGCCTACGACGTGATGGCCTCCAAGCACCTGCGCGGCGACGTCAACCTGGCCTGGCCGCGCGCCGAGATCGCGGTGATGGGCGCCAAGGGCGCGGTCGAGATCATCTTCCGCGAGGACAAGAACGATCCGGCCAAGCTCGCTGCGCGCGAGGCCGAGTACAAGGCCCGCTTCGCCAACCCCTACGTGGCGAGCGCGCGCGGCTACATCGACGACGTGATCCTGCCGCACGAGACGCGCAAGCGCATCTGCCGCTCGCTGGTGATGCTGCGCGAGAAGAAGCTCGAGAACCCGTGGCGCAAGCACGGCAACATTCCGCTTTGAGCCGCACGGAGAAGAACATGTTCAAGAAGATCCTGATTGCCAATCGCGGCGAAAGCGGCCGCAAGGCCGCTTCGGCGAAGCCAAATTGCATGGCGCGCGTAGCGCGCGCAGGCGATTTCCACGCGGAGACCCAGAATGTTTAAGAAGATCCTGATTGCGAACCGCGGGGAAATCGCCTGCCGTGTGATCCAGACCGCCAAGAAGATGGGCATCCTCACGGTCGCCGTCTATTCCGACGCCGACAAGGAAGCCCGCCACGTCGAGCTGGCCGACGAGGCCGTGCACATCGGCGCCGCGCCCAGCCGCGAGAGCTACCTGCTGGCCGACCGCATCATCGAGGCCTGCAAGAAGACCGGCGCCGAGGCCGTGCATCCGGGCTACGGCTTCCTGTCGGAGAACGAAAGCTTCGCGAAGAGGGTCGAGGAAGAGGGCATCGCCTTCATCGGCCCCAAGCACTATTCGATCGCGGCCATGGGCGACAAGATCGCCTCGAAGAAGCTCGCCAACGAGGCCAAGGTCAACACCATCCCGGGCTGGAACGACGCCATCGAGACCGCCGAGCGCGCGGTCGAGATCGCGAAGGACATCGGCTACCCGGTGATGATCAAGGCCTCGGCCGGCGGCGGCGGCAAGGGCCTGCGCGTGGCCTTCAACGACAAGGAGGCCTTCGAGGGCTTCACCTCCTGCCGCAACGAGGCGCGCAACAGCTTCGGCGACGACCGCGTGTTCATCGAGAAGTTCGTCGAGGAGCCGCGCCACATCGAGATCCAGGTGCTCGGCGATTCGCACGGCCACGTGATCTACCTCAACGAGCGCGAATGCTCGATCCAGCGCCGGCACCAGAAGGTGATCGAGGAGGCGCCATCGCCCTTCATCAGCGACGCCACGCGCAAGGCGATGGGCGAGCAGGCGGTGGCGCTGGCCAAGGCCGTGAACTACCAGAGCGCGGGCACGGTGGAGTTCGTGGTCGGCAAGGACCAGAGCTTCTACTTCCTCGAGATGAACACCCGCCTGCAGGTGGAGCATCCGGTGACCGAGTGCATCACGGGCCTCGACCTGGTGGAGCTGATGATCCGCGTGGCGGCCGGCCAGGAACTGCCGCTGACGCAGGAGCAGGTCAAGCGCGATGGCTGGGCCATCGAGTGCCGCATCAACGCCGAGGACCCGTTCCGCAACTTCCTGCCCTCGACCGGCCGGCTGGTGAAGTTCCAGCCGCCGGCCGAGACCATGTTCGCGAGCGACACCGAGCACCTGCAGGGCGTGCGCGTGGATACCGGCGTGTACGAGGGCGGCGAGATCCCGATGTACTACGACTCGATGATCGCCAAGCTCATCGTGCACGGCAAGGACCGCAACCACGCGATCGCTCGCATGCGAGAGGCGCTCAACGGCTTCGTGATCCGCGGCATCAGCAGCAACATCCCGTTCCAGGCCGCGCTGCTCGCGCATCCGAAGTTCGTGGCCGGCGACTTCAACACCGGCTTCATCGCCGAGAACTACGGCAAGGGCTTCCATGCCGAGGACGTGCCGCACAGCGAGCCCGATTTCCTGGTCGCGCTGGCGGCCTACGTGCACCGCCGCTACCGCGCGCGCGCCTCGGGCATCAGCGGCCAGCTCGAAGGCCACGGCGTGAAGGTGGGCGAGCAGTTCGTGGTGGTCGAGCTCGGCGCGCAGGGCGAGCACGTGCACCACCCGGTGACCGTGAGCGACTTCCACGGCAAGACCGGCGCGAGCGCGGTCACGGTCGGCGGCAAGACCTACAAGATCGACAGCAGCCTCGCGCTGGGCGCGGTGCGCGTGCAGGGCATCGTCAACGACAAGCCCTTCACCGCGCAGGTGGAGCGTGGCGCCGGCAAGAATCCGCTGGCGCTGCGGGTGTCGAACGACGGCCGCCAGATCGAGGCCATGGTGCTGTCGCCGCTGGGCGCGCGCCTGCTCGCGCTGATGCCGCACAAGGCACCGCCGGACCTCAGCAAGTTCCTGATGTCGCCGATGCCGGGGCTGCTGGTCGAGGTGGCGGTGCAGCCGGGCCAGCAGGTGCAGGCCGGCGAGAAGCTCGCGGTGATCGAGGCGATGAAGATGGAGAACGTGCTGTTCGCCGCGCAGGACGGCGTGGTCGGCAAGATCTCCGCGGCCAAGGGCGAGTCGCTCGCGGTCGACCAGATCATCCTGGAGTTCAACTGATGGGGGCCAGCGACCTGCAGGCGGTGGTGCTGCAACGGCCCGCGAAGCCGGCGCCGGCGCCCGAGGGCCGCTGGTCGGTCGAGGCGATCCAGGCGCTGCTCGACAAGCCGCTGATGGAGCTGCTGTTCGAGGCCCAGACGGTGCACCGCCAGCACTTTCCCGCGGGCGACATCGAGCTGGCCACGCTGCTGTCGGTGAAGACCGGCGGCTGCCCCGAGAACTGCGGTTACTGCCCGCAGTCGGCCGAGTTCGACACCGGCGTGAAGGCGCAGAAGCTGATGGAGGTCGACGAGGTGCTGCGCGCCGCGCAGGCCGCCAAGGACGCGGGCGCCACGCGCTTCTGCATGGGCGCGGCCTGGCGCGCGCCCAAGGACCGCGACGTCGAGAAGGTGGCGGTGCTGGTCGAGGCCGTGAAGGGCCTGGGCCTGCAGACCTGCGCCACGCTCGGCATGCTCGAGCCGCACCATGCGCAGCAGCTCAAGGCCGCCGGCCTCGACTACTACAACCACAACCTCGACACCGCGCCCGAGTACTACACCGACATCGTCGACACCCGCAGCTACCAGGACCGGCTCGACACGCTGGCCCATGTGCGCAGCGCCGGCATCAGCGTGTGCTGCGGCGGCATCGTGGGCATGGGCGAGGCGCCGGTGCATCGCGCGGGACTGATCGCGCAGCTGGCCAACCTCGATCCGTACCCCGAGTCGGTGCCGATCAACAGCCTGGTGCGCGTGCCCGGCACGCCGCTGGCCGATTCGGAACCGATCGATCCCTTCGACTTCGTGCGCATGATCGCGGTCGCGCGCATCACCATGCCGACCGCGCGCGTGCGCCTGTCGGCCGGCCGCCAGCAGATGGGCGAGGCGGTGCAGGCGCTGTGCTTCATGGCCGGCGCGAATTCGATCTTCTACGGCGACAAGCTGCTGGTCACGGGTAATCCCGACGTCGAGGCCGACGTGCAGCTGCTGCGCAAGCTGGGGCTGCGCTCGCACCGCGCCTCGACCGAAACGAACCCGGAGTCCTGCCAATGACGAGCGCCATCCAACGTCCCTTCCGCGTGCTGGGCATCCAGCAGATCGCGATCGGCGGTCCCGACAAGACCCGGCTGCAGAAGCTCTGGGTCGACATGCTGGGGCTCGAGGTCACGGGCACCTTCCGAAGCGAGCGCGAGAACGTCGACGAGGACATCTGCGCGATCGGCACCGGCCCGTTCAAGGTCGAGGTCGACCTGATGCAGCCACTCGATCCCGAAAAGAAGCCCGCGGTGCATGCCACGCCGCTCAACCACGTGGGCCTGTGGATCGACGACCTGCCGACGGCCGTCGAATGGCTGACGTCGCAGGGCGTGCGCTTCGCGCCCGGCGGCATCCGCAAGGGCGCGGCGGGCTTCGACATCTGCTTCCTGCATCCGAAGGCGAACGACGAGTTCCCGATCGCGGGCGAGGGCGTGCTGATCGAGATGGTGCAGGCGCCGCCCGAGGTGGTGAAGGCCTTCGACGCGCTCGCCGGGCGCTGAGCCCGGCCGCCTTCAGGCGTTCACGACCTTGCGTATCGGCGGCTTCACGTCCGAGCGGTGCGGCGGCAGCATCGGCTGGTGCTCGCGCGCCGGGTTCAGGATGATCGAGGTCGCGGTCTCGGTGAGGATGCAGAACTTGGTGACCACCGCGTCGAGGTGGCTCACGTCGATCACCGCGATCTCGAGGATCCAGCTGTCCTCGCCGGTCACGTTGTAGGCATTCACGCATTCGGGCGTGTCCTGCACCAGCTTCACGACGCGGTCGTAGTCGGCGCGGCCGACGCGGATCATCGCGCGGATGCCGTAGCCCAGCTTGGCCAGGTTGACGGTGGCGCGGTAGCCGCTGATCACGCCCGCGGCCTCGAGCTTCTTCACGCGCTCGGTCACCGCCGGCTGGCTCAGGTGCACGCGGCGGCCGAGTTCGGCCATGGTGAGGCGCGCATCCTTCTGCAGCTCGGCCAGGATGCGGGTGTCGTGGGCATCGAGCGTGGGGTTCAAGGTGGATTCCATCGAAGTCCTTCAAATCGACGGCCGCGAGCCGCCAGAACCGTGATTTGCGCATGGAAGCGCGGCGGCGGCCTTCATACCATGGAGCGGCTCAGACCCACAACAACAGACACCCTCGACATGCTCTCGCTCGCCACTTCCACGCCGTCCGCGCGCGGCGGACTGCCGCCGATCATCTGGCTCTGCCTCGCCGCCACCTGGCTGGTCTGGGGCTCGACCTATCTCGCGATCAAGTACGCGCTGATCAGCTTCCCGCCCTTCCTGCAGATGGGCTCGCGCTTCCTGTTCGCGGGCCTGCTGCTCGCGGCCTGGATGCGTTGGCGCGGCGCGCCCTGGCCGAACCGGCTGCAGTGGCGCAACGCGCTGGTGGTCGGCACGCTGATGCTGGGCGGCGGCATGGGCGGCACCGCGCATGCCGAGGTCTCGGTGGGCTCGGGCCTGGTGGTGGCCTTCATCGCGGTGGTGCCGCTGATCATCGCGCTGCTCAACCTGATCTGGGGCATCGTGCCGACGAAGCTCGAGGCGATCGGCATCGCGCTGGGCCTGGTCGGCGTGCTGATGCTGACGCAGGGCAGCGGCTTCCAGGCCTCGCCGGCCGGGCTGGCCGCCATCAGCATCGCCTGCGTCTGCTGGTCGGCCGGCAGCGTGCTGAGCCAGCGCGCGCTGCCGCTCGCGCCGGGTGCGATGGGCTTCGCGAGCGAGATGATCTGCGGCGGCGTGGTGCTGCTGGTGCTGGCGGCGGTCTCGGGCGAGAGCCTCGCGTGGCCGCCCGCGCCGCAGGCCACGGCCGCCTGGTTTTACCTGGTGGTGTTCGGTTCGCTGATCGCCTTCAACGCCTACATGCTGCTGCTGGCGCGCGCGCCGGCCGCGCTGGCCGCCAGCTACACCTTCGTCAATCCGGTGATCGCGATGCTGCTGGGCGTGTGGATCGCGGGCGAGACCGTCACGCGCTTCGAGTGGTACGCGGTGACGGTGATCCTGGCGGGCGTGCTGATGCTGCTGCTCAAGCGCTCGGCCAGGAACTGAGCGGGCCCGTGGCTCAGGCGCCCGGGCGGCGCCACACCGCGAGCGTGGCCGCCAGCAGCCACATGCCCACGGCGCAGCCGCGGTTCAGCGCCTTGAGGCCGCGCTTCGAGAGCCAGCGCACCGCCTGCGTGCCGGCGCCGGCATAGGCCAGCATCACGCAGGTGTCGAGCAGCACGAAGATGCCGCCCAGCAGCAGGTACTGCGGGCCCTGCGGCCGCGCGATGTCGACGAACTGCGGCAGGAAGGCCGCAAAGAACAGCAGCGACTTGGGGTTCGACAGCGCCACCGCGAGGCTGCGCAGCAGGGCGATGCGGCCATGCAGCCGGCTCTCGGGCGAGGACTTCGCGAGCGCGGCCCCGAGGTCGGTGGCGTCGCTGCGCCAGAGCTTGATGCCGAGCCACACGAGGTAGGCCACGCCGGCCACGCGGATCGCGTTGAACAGCCATTCCGAGGCCGCCAGCAGCGAGCCCAGGCCCAGCGCGACGACGGCGATCACGATGCTGCTGCCGAGCGAGGCGCCGACGATGCCCCAGCTCGCGCGGCGCATGCCGCCGTCGATGCCGTTCGACAGCGCGAGCAGCATGGTCGGGCCCGGGATCACGGCGAGCGCGAGGGAGGCGAGCACGAAGACGAGCAGGGTGTCGAGGTTCATGGCTTGGGTGTGGAAGGACGTTGGGAGGCGGCACGGGCGCGCGCGAGCGCGGCCTCGACCACCGAGCGCTTGCGGGCCTCGGCGCTGGGTGCCGCGACCTCGGCTTCGGGGCGCTTCTTGCCCTGGCGCGCATCGGTGGGCCGATGCTGGCCGTGCAGGGCATAGCGCGCGCGGGCATGGGCCGCCTGCGCGGGCGACCAGGCCTGCCAGCCGGTGCGGCCCGGCGTGGCGTCCTCGAGCGAGATGCAGTCGACCGGGCAGACCGGGATGCAGAGTTCGCAACCCGTGCAGTGCGCGTCGATCACGGTGTGCATGCGCTTGTTGATGCCGAGGATGGCGTCGGTCGGGCAGGCATCGAGGCACAGCGTGCAGCCGATGCACCAGGCCTCGTCGATCACCGCCAGCCTGCGCGGGCCCTCGGTGCCGAAGGCCGGGTCGAGCGCCTGCATGGGGCGGCCGGTGAGCTGCGCGAGCCGTGCGACGCCCTCGGCGCCGCCCGGCGGGCACTGGTTGATCTCGGCCTCGGCGCTGGCCACGGCCTGCGCATAGCCCTCGCAGTCCGGGTAGCCGCAACGGGTGCACTGCGTCTGGGGCAGTGCGTCGTGGATGCGTGCGGCCAGTCCGTTCACGGGAGGAGGAGGGTGCTCAGCGCGCCGCGGCGGCGGTCTTGCGCGCCACGGTCTTCTTCGGGGCGGGCGCGCGCTTCGCGGCCGGCGCGGCCTTCTTGGCAGCCACAGCCTTCTTGGCGGGCGCCTTGGCGGTGGTGGTGGCCAGCTTGCGGCCGGGCTTGACCTTGTCCTCGGCCGGCAGGCTCTCGCGTTCACCGGCACGGCTTTGCGGCTGGTCGTTGGCGGCGATGAACTTCTGCATCTTCGGATAGACCAGTTCGCGCCAGCGGCGGCCGCTGAAGATGCCGTAGTGGCCCGCGCCCTTGACCTCGTAGTGCTCGCGCTTCGCATCGGCGATGCCGGTGCACAGCTCGTGCGCGGCCTCGGTCTGGCCCGAGCCCGAGATGTCGTCGAGCTCGCCCTCGACCGTGAGCAGCGCGGTGGCGCGGATGTCCTGCGGGCGCACGCGCTCGACCTCGCCCGTGGGGCTCTTCACGTCCCAGGTGCCGTTGACCAGGTCGAATTCCTGGAACACGGTGCGGATGGTCTCGAGGTAGTAATCGGCGTCCATGTCGAGCACGGCGTTGTACTCGTCGTAGAACTTGCGGTGCGCCTCGGCGCTCGCGTCGTCGCCCTTGATCAGGTCCTTGAAGTAGTCGTAGTGGCTGCTCGCGTGGCGGTCGGGGTTCATCGCGACGAAGCCCGTGTGCTGCAGGAAGCCCGGGTAGACGCGCCGGCCCGCGCCCGGGAAGCCCTGGGGCACGCGGTAGATCACGTTGTTCTCGAACCACTCGAAGCTCTTGTTCATCGCGAGGTTGTTGACCGCCGTGGGCGACTTGCGGGCGTCGATCGGGCCGCCCATCATCGTCATGGTGAGCGGCAGCGCCTCGCCGCGGCTGGCCATCAGCGACACGGCGGCCAGCACCGGCACCGTGGGCTGGCACACGCTGACCACGTGGCAGTTGCCGTACTCGGCCTGCAGGCGGCGGATGAACTCCTGCACGTAGTTGATGTAGTCGTCGAGGTGGAACTCGCCGTCCGACAGCGGCACCAGGCGCGCGTTCTTCCAGTCGGTGATGTAGACCTTGTGGTCCTGCAAAAGGGTGCGCACCGTGTCGCGCAGCAGGGTGGCGTAGTGGCCCGACAGCGGCGCCACCACCAGCACCACGGGCTGGCTCTTGAGCGTCTTGAGGATGTGCGGTTCGTCGGTGAAGCGCTTGAAGCGGCGCAGCTGGCAGAACGGCTTTTCCAGCTCGATCACTTCCTGGATCACGACGTCGTCGCCGTCGACCTTGACCGACTTGATGTTGAACTCGGGCTTCTCGTAGTCCTTGCCGAGGCGGTAGAGCAGGTCGTAGCTCGCCGCCATGCGCTGCGCTCCGGGCAGCTGGCTCCAGACGGCGCCGGGGCTGTAGAGCTTGGAGGCGGCCTGGGCGAAGTCCGCGAACGGTTCCATGAGGGAACGCTGGGCTTCGTAGAGTTGGTAGAGCATCGCTGTGTCGAGTTGGAATGTTGCGGTGCAATATATCAGCGCATTTCGACACGCGCAGGGGGCCTAACCCTAGGCCCGGGAAGGCCCTAGGAGATGGCCGCGGGCTTGTGTGAACAAGTTGTGTCGCGCAGGTGACTCGAGCGAGTCACCTGCGGCCGCAATCACTCACGCGCCCGCGGCGCGGGGTCTCAAATGACCTTGGCGATCGACGCGCAGACGTGGTCGATGTTCTTGCTGTTGAGCGCGGCCACGCACATGCGGCCGGTGTCGGTGCCGTAGACGCCGAACTCGTTGCGCAGGCGCACCATCTGGTCCTTGGTCAGGCCCGAGTAGCTGAACATGCCGATCTGGGTGGTGATGAAGCTCATGTCTTCCTTCACGCCGGCGGCCTTGAGGCCGTCGACCAGCTTCTGGCGCATGGCCTTGATGCGCACGCGCATCTCGCCCAGTTCCTTCTCCCACAGGACGCGCAGCTCGGGGTTGCCGAGCACCGCGGCCACCACGGCGCCGCCGTGCGTGGGCGGGTTGCTGTAGTTGGTGCGGATGGCGATCTTGAGCTGCGACAGCACGCGCGCGGCTTCTTCCTTGTTCTCGCACAGCACCGACAGGGCGCCCACGCGTTCGCCGTAGAGGCTGAAGCTCTTGGAGAACGAGGTCGAGACGAAGAAGGTCAGGCCGGCGTCGACGAACTTGGCAACAGCCGCGCCGTCTTCCTGCAGGCCGTAGCCGAAGCCCTGGTAGGCCATGTCGAGGAAGGGCACCAGGCCCTTGGCCTTGACGGCCGCGACGACCTGGTCCCACTGCGCAGGCGTGATGTCGTAGCCGGTCGGGTTGTGGCAGCAGGCGTGCAGCACGACCACGGTGCCGGCCGGGGCGGCGTTGAGCGCGGCCAGCATGCCGTCGAAGTCGATGCCGCGCTTGGCGGCGTCGTAGTAGGGGTAGCTCTCGACCTCGAAACCGGCGTTGGTGAACAGCGCGCGGTGGTTTTCCCAGCTCGGGTCGCTGATCAGCACCTTGGCGGCGGGGTTGAGCTTCTTGAGGAAGTCGGCGCCGACCTTGAGGCCGCCGGTGCCGCCGATGGCCTGGATCGTGGCCACGCGGCCCGAGGTCACGGGTTCGCTGTCGGCGCCGAAGACCAGCACCTTGACGGCGTTGTCGTACGCCGCGATGCCGTCGATGGGCAGATAACCGCGCGCCGTGGGCGCTTTCATCATGTTCTGCTCGGCCGCCTGCACGCACTGGAGCAGGGGCAGCTTGCCGTTGTCGTCGTAGTAGACGCCGACGCCGAGATTGACCTTGCTGGGGTTGGTATCGGCGGCAAATTGCTCGTTGAGGCCGAGGATCGGATCGCGCGGTGCCATCTCGACCGCGGTGAACATAGACATGGAAAGGTCCTTTGGGATGAAAGCTTCGCTGGCAACCGCTCGAGGCTTTAAGCTTTGCGGTTGCCTTGAATTTTACCGGCGCCACGCCACCTGACGGGTACAGCCATGCCAGAGATCAACGAAGCCATAGCAGACTCGAACAATGCCGAACCCGTGGGGCCGGCTCCCCAGGGCGAATTCATCAGCTTCCCGGGCTCGCCTTTCGAGCTGTACCAGCCCTATCCGCCGGCCGGCGACCAGCCGAAGGCGATCGACCAACTGGTCGAGGGCGTGAGCGACGGCGAGGTGTTCCAGACCCTGCTGGGCGTGACCGGCTCGGGCAAGACCTTCACCATGGCCAACGTGATCGCCCGCACCGGGCGCCCGGCCATCGTGTTCGCCCCCAACAAGACCCTGGCGGCCCAGCTCTACAGCGAATTCCGTGAGTTCTTCCCGAAGAACGCCGTCGAGTACTTCGTCAGCTACTACGACTACTACCAGCCCGAGGCCTACGTGCCGCAGCGCGACCTGTTCATCGAGAAGGACTCCTCGATCAACGAGCACATCGAGCAGATGCGGCTGTCGGCCACCAAGAGCGTGCTGGAGCGGCGCGACACCGTGATCGTGGCCACCGTGAGCGCGATCTACGGCATCGGCACGCCCGAGGACTACATGGAGATGCGGCTGATCGCGCGCGTGGGCGACAAGGTCGGCCAGCGCGACCTGATCGCCCAGTTGATCCGCATGCAGTACACGCGCAACGAGCAGGACTTCGCGCGCGGCACCTTCCGCGTGCGCGGCGACACCATCGACGTGTTCCCGGCCGAGCACAGCGAGCTCGCGATCCGCTTCGAGCTGTTCGACGACGAGATCGAGTCGCTGCAGCTGTTCGACCCGCTGACCGGGCGCATCCGCCAGAAGGTGCCGCGCTTCACGGTCTACCCCTCGAGCCACTACGTGACGCCGCGCGACAAGGTGCTGGCCGCCGTGGAAACCATCAAGATCGAGCTCGACGGGCGGCTCAAGGAGCTGGTGGCCGCGGGCAAACTGGTGGAGGCCCAGCGCCTCGAGCAGCGCACCCGCTTCGACCTCGAGATGCTGGCCGAGATCGGCCACTGCAAGGGCATCGAGAACTACACGCGCCACCTCTCGGGCGCGGCGCCCGGCGACCCGCCGCCCACGCTGACCGACTACCTGCCGAAGGACGCCCTGATGTTCCTCGACGAGAGCCATCAGATGATCGGCCAGCTCGGCGGCATGTACAACGGCGACCGGGCGCGCAAGACCACGCTGGTCGAGTACGGTTTCCGGCTGCCGAGCGCGCTCGACAATCGGCCGCTGAAGCTCGAGGAATTCGAGAAGCGCATGCGCCAGTGCATCTTCGTGTCGGCCACGCCGGCCGACTACGAGAAGCAGCACGCCGGCCAGGTGGTCGAGCAGCTGGTGCGGCCCACCGGGCTGATCGATCCCGAGGTGGAGGTCCGGCCGGCCACCCACCAGGTCGACGACGTGCTGCAGGAGATCCACGTGCGCGTCGAGAAGAACGAGCGCGTGCTGATCACCACGCTGACCAAGCGCATGGCCGAGCAGCTCACCGACTACCTGGGCGACAACGGCGTGAAGGTGCGCTACCTGCACAGCGACGTCGACACGGTCGAACGCGTGGAGATCCTGCGCGACCTGCGCCTGGGCACCTTCGACGTACTGGTGGGGATCAACCTGCTGCGCGAGGGGCTGGACATTCCCGAGGTCTCGCTGGTGGCGATCCTCGATGCCGACAAGGAAGGCTTCCTGCGCGCCGAGCGCTCGCTGATCCAGACCATCGGCCGGGCGGCGCGCAACCTGAACGGCAAGGCCATCCTGTATGCCGACCGGATGACCGAATCGATGAAGCGCGCCATCGGCGAGACCGAGCGCCGGCGCGCGCGCCAGATCGCCCACAACGAAGCCAACGGCATCACGCCGCGCAGCATCGTGAAGCAGGTGCGCGACCTGATCGATGGCGTCTACAGCGAGAAGACCGGCAAGGAGATGGCCAAGCTGGACCTGGAACGCGCCAAGGTCGAGGACATGAGCGAGAAGGACATCGCGCGCGAGATCAAGCGGCTCGAGAAGCAGATGCTCGAGCACGCCCGCAACCTCGAGTTCGAGAAGGCGGCGCGGGTGCGCGACCAGCTGGCGCTGCTGCGCGAGCAGGCCTTCGGCGCCGCGGGCAGCGACAACATCGCGATATCGCCGGCCAAGTAGGTCGAAGGTTTGCGCCGCCGGCGCCCCTGATCGCCCGGAATCGGGTTTACCCGAGCAAACCCGGGGGGCTTCTGATATACTTGAGCGAAACACTCAACAAAAAAGAAACTTCGCGATGAAGGACCGACTCACAACCACTGGCTCACCAGTGTCAAGAGTCGGGCAGGGCGGAGACGAGATCACCGTGGCTCCCGGGCAACGGTGTCATTTCAACGGTAAGCGCTAAAAAGGAGCTTGCGATGCGTCTCACTACCAAAGGCCGTTTTGCGGTCACAGCCATGATCGATCTGGCTCTGCGTCAGAACACCGGTCCGGTCACGCTGGCCGCGATCAGCCAGCGGCAGCAGATTTCGCTGTCGTACCTCGAACAACTCTTCGGCAAGCTGCGCCGTCACGAACTCGTCGAATCCACCCGGGGTCCGGGCGGTGGCTACAGCCTGGGCCGCAAGGCCGCCGACATCACCGTGGCCGACATCATCGTGTCGGTCGACGAACCGATCGACGCCACCCAGTGCGGCGGCAAGGAAAACTGCCTCGGCGAACAAGGCCGCTGCATGACCCACGAACTCTGGGCCTCGCTGAACCAGCGCATGGTCGAGTTCCTCGATTCGGTCACCCTGCAGAAGCTGGTCGACGACCAGATCGCCAAGGGCGTGCAGATCGAGAACAAGCCGGTGGTCAAGCGCGCCATTTCCGCGCAGCCGGTGGTCAAGCCGATCCGCGTCAATGCACCGAATTCGGTGTTTGCCCTGGGCAACGTCTTCGCCAAGTCCTGAGGACCGCGCGACGCCGAAGCTTCGAGTAGACCGACGCGGCGCCCACCGGGCGCCGCCAGCGAACGAACAGCGACCAAGAACAACCCCCCACGCCAGCACGAGCCAGCCATGGACGTAACTCCTCATTTCCCGATCTATCTCGACTACGGCGCCACCACGCCGGTCGACCCGCGTGTGGTCGACGCCATGATTCCCTGGTTGCGTGAGCACTTCGGCAACCCGGCGTCGCGCAGCCACGCCTGGGGCTGGGAAGCGGAAGAGGCGGTCGAGAAGGCCCGCGGCTACGTGGCCGAACTGATCGGCGCCGATCCGCGCGAGATCGTCTGGACCTCTGGCGCCACCGAGTCGAACAACCTCGCGCTCAAGGGCGCGGCGCAGTTCTACAAGGGCAAGGGCAAGCACCTGATCACGGTGAAGACCGAGCACAAGGCCGTGCTCGACACCATGCGCGAGCTCGAGCGCCAGGGCTTCGAGGTCACCTACCTCGACGTGCAGGAAGACGGCTTGCTCGACCTCGAGAAATTCAAGGCCGCGATCCGCCCCGACACGATCCTCGCGAGCGTGATGTTCGTGAACAACGAGATCGGCGTGGTGCAGGACGTGGTGGCGCTCGGCAACATCTGCCGCGAGAAGGGCGTGATCTTCCACGTCGACGCCGCGCAGGCCACCGGCAAGGTCGAGATCGACATCGCGAAGCTGCCGATCGACCTGATGAGCCTGGCGTCGCACAAGACCTACGGCCCCAAGGGCATCGGCGCGCTCTACGTGCGCCGCAAGCCGCGCGTGCGGCTCGAGGCCCAGATGCACGGTGGCGGCCATGAGCGCGGCATGCGCTCGGGCACGCTGCCCACGCACCAGATCGTGGGCATGGGCGAGGCCTTCCGCATCGCCAAGCTCGAGATGAAGGAAGACATCGCCAAGGCCGCGCGGCTGCAGAAGCGCCTGCTCGACGGCCTGAAGGACGTGGAACAGGTCTTCATCAACGGCGACCTCGAGCACCGCGTGCCGCACAACCTGAACATGAGCTTCAACTACGTCGAGGGCGAGTCGCTGATCATGGGCATCAAGGGCCTGGCGGTGTCGTCGGGTTCGGCCTGCACTTCGGCCAGCCTCGAGCCCAGCTACGTGCTGCGCGCCCTGGGCCGCAGCGACGAACTGGCCCACAGCAGCCTGCGCATGACCATCGGTCGCTTCACGACCGAAGAAGAGATCGACTACGCCATCTCGACCATCAAGCACAACGTGGCCAAGCTGCGCGAATTGAGCCCCCTGTGGGAAATGTTCCAGGACGGCGTCGACATCAGCACGATCCAGTGGTCGGCGCACTGAGGCAGTGACGCGAGATCGCTCCGAAGCTCCACGATTGAACACAGTTTGAGAGGTACACCATGGCATATTCTTCCAAGGTCATCGACCACTACGAAAACCCGCGCAACGTCGGCTCCTTCGAAAAGGGCGACGACTCGGTCGGCACCGGCATGGTCGGTGCGCCGGCCTGCGGCGACGTGATGAAGCTGCAGATCAAGGTCAACCCCGAAACCGGCGTGATCGAAGACGCGCGCTTCAAGACCTACGGCTGCGGCTCGGCGATCGCCTCGTCGTCGCTCGTGACCGAGTGGGTCAAGGGCAAGACGCTCGACGAAGCCGCCGCGCTCAAGAACGCGCAGATCGCCGAGGAACTGGCGCTGCCCCCGGTCAAGATCCACTGCTCGATCCTCGCCGAGGACGCGATCAAGGCGGCCGTGAGCGACTACAAGGCCAAGCACGGCGCGAAGAGCGCCGAAGCCGCGGCAGTGCACTGAGATGGCCGTCACGCTGACAGAAGCCGCCGCGCGCCATGTGAATCGCTACCTCGGCAAGCGAGGCAAGGGCGTGGGCGTGCGGCTGGGCGTGAAGACCACGGGCTGCTCGGGCCTGGCCTACAAGCTCGAGTACGTGGACGAGCTGACGCCCGAAGACGTGGTGTTCGAGGACCACGGCGTGAAGGTGCTGGTGGACCCGAAGAGCCTGGCCTACATCGACGGCACGCAGCTGGACTTCGTGCGCGAGGGCCTCAACGAGGGCTTCAAGTTCAACAACCCGAACGAGCGCGACCGCTGCGGTTGCGGCGAAAGCTTCCGCATCTGATGCGCAGTCGCTGACCGCGACAACAGCCGCCACCATGTCATGTGCTGGCGGTTTTTTCATGCCATGAACCTGAACGACACCGACTTCGAGCTGTTCGCCGTCCCCGCGACTTTCGCGCAGGACCGCGCGGCGCTGGACGCGCGCTGGAAAGAGCTGCAGCGCGAAGCCCATCCCGACCGCTTCGCGGCGCAGGGCGCGGCCGCGCAGCGCGTGGCCATGCAATGGTCGGTGCGCATCAACGAGGCCTACCAGCGGCTCAAGGACCCGGTGCGGCGCGCGAGCTACATCTGCGAGCTGCACGGTGCCCCGGTCAATGCCGAGAACAACACGGCGATGCCGCCCGACTTCCTGATGCAGCAGATGGAATGGCGCGAGGCGCTCGACGAGGTCGAGGACATCGCCGCGCTCGACAAGCTGCAAGCCGAGGTCGACGCGGGCCGTGCCCGCGCTCTCTCGTCGCTCGACTGGCTGATCGACGAGAAGGGCGACTACCCCGCCGCCGCGCAGCAGGTGAGAGCCCTCATGTTCATTGAGCGCTTCGGCCACGACGTCGAAGCCAAATCGGATCAATTGGGACAATAAGGGCATGGCTCTCCTCCAGATTTCAGAACCCGGCCAGGCCCCCGACCCGCATCAGCGCCGCATCGCCGTCGGCATCGACCTCGGCACCACGCATTCGCTGGTGGCCTCGGTGCGCAACGGCGTCGCCGAATGCCTGCCCGACGACCAGGGCCGCGTGCTGCTGCCCTCGGTGGTGCGCTACCTCGACAAGGAGCGCCGTCAGATCGGTTTCGACGCGGTCGCCGCGCGCGCGCAGGACCCCTCGAACACCATCACCTCGGTCAAGCGGCTCATGGGCCGCGGACTGGCCGACGTGACCCACCGCGAAGCGATGTCCTACGCCATCGGCGGTGGCGACGGCGGCATGGTGCAGGTGCACACCGCGGCGGGCGACAAATCGCCGGTCGAGATCAGCGCCGAGATCCTCGCGACGCTGCGTTACCGCGCCGAGGACACCTTCGACGACGAGCTCTACGGCGCGGTCATCACCGTGCCGGCCTACTTCGATGAGGGCCAGCGCCAGGCCACGAAGGACGCGGCGCAGCTGGCCGGCCTCAACGTGCTGCGGCTGATCAGCGAGCCCACCGCGGCCGCCATCGCCTACGGCCTCGACAACGCGAGCGAGGGCGTCTACGCCGTCTACGACCTGGGCGGCGGCACCTTCGACATCTCCATCCTGCGGCTTACGCAAGGCGTGTTCGAGGTCATCGCGACCGGCGGCGACTCGGCGCTGGGCGGCGACGACTACGACCATGCGCTGGCCGATTTCGTGCTGGCGCAAAGCGGTGTCCAGACCGCGAGCGAGACCGACAAGGCCGCGGTGCTCGTGGCGGCTCGTGCCGCCAAGGAAGCGCTGACCGATGCCGACACCGTGACCTTCGCCGCCGACGTGGGCGGCCAGCCGCTTCGCTTCGCGCTGCAGCGCGCGCAGTTCGACACGGCCACCAAGGCACTCACCGACCGCACCCTGGCCGCCGTGCGCAAGGCGCTGCGCGACGCCAGGCTCAAGGCCGACGACCTGCAGGGCATCGTGCTGGTGGGCGGGTCGACGCGCATGCCGCAGGTTCGCGAGGCCGTTGCCGAGTTCTTCGGGCGCGAGCCGCTGGTCAACCTGAACCCCGACGAGGTCGTCGCGCTCGGCGCCGCGATCCAGGCGAACCAGCTGGCCGGCAACAACGGCGCGGGCGAGCTGCTGCTGCTCGACGTGATTCCGCTGTCGCTGGGCCTCGAGACCATGGGCGGGCTGGTCGAGCGCATCGTGCCGCGCAACCAGACCATCCCGACCGCGATGGCGCAGGACTTCACCACCTACCAGGACGGCCAGACCGCGCTGGCGCTGCACGTGGTGCAGGGCGAGCGCGACCTGGTGGCCGATTGCCGCAGCCTCGCGCGCTTCACCTTGCGCGGCATTCCGCCGATGACCGCGGGCGCCGCGCGCATCCGCGTGACCTTCACGGTCGACGCCGACGGCCTGCTGAGCGTGAGCGCCAAGGAGCAGATGAGCGGCGTCGAAGCCAGCGTCACCGTCAAGCCTTCCTACGGGCTGTCCGACGACCAGATCGCGACCATGCTGCAGGAGAGCTTCTCGACCGCGCAGCAGGACATGCAGGCGCGCGCGCTGGTCGAGGCCCGCGTCGATGCCGAACGCATGCTGCTCGCGACGAAGAGCGCGCTCGATGCCGACGGCGACCTGCTCGACGCGCAGGAGCGTGCGGCCATCGATGCGTCGATGAGCGCGCTGCGCCTGGGTGCCCAGGGCAGCGACGCCGCCGCGATCGAAGCCGCGACCAAGGCGCTGGCCGAGATCACCGAACCCTTCGCCGCGCAGCGCATGAATGCCGGCATCGCCCGCGCGCTCTCGGGGCGCAAGGTCGAATCGCTTTAGTCCCGGTCCAGAACACCGCAAGAACGACAACGCAGCACTGCATGCCCACGATCAAGATTTATCCGCACCCCGAGTACTGCCCGCAAGGCGCCGAGATCACCGCGCCCGCGGGCACCTCGATCTGCGAGGCCCTGCTCGACAACGACATCAACATCGAGCACGCCTGCGAGATGAGCTGCGCCTGCACCACCTGCCACGTGATCGTGCGCGTGGGAGGCGGCTCGCTCAACGAGGCGGAGGAGGGCGAGGAAGACCTGCTCGACCGCGCCTGGGGGCTGGAGCCGCAATCGCGCCTGAGTTGCCAGGCGATCCTGGCGCAGGAAAATGTGACGATCGAGATTCCGAAGTACTCGATCAACCACGCGAAGGAAAACCACTGATGAGCCGTCTGATCGTTCTCGATACGGAAACCACCGGCCTGTCGGCCGAGAACGGCGACCGGGTCATCGAGCTGGGCTGCGTGGAGCTGTTCAACCGCAAGCTCACCGGCAACGACCTGCACATCTACTTCAACCCCGAGCGCGAAAGCCACGAGGACGCGCTCAAGGTGCACGGCCTGACGACCGACTTCCTGCGCGACAAGCCGAAGTTCGCCACCCTGGCCAACGACATCGTCGAGTACCTGCGCGGCGCCGAGCTGATCATCCACAACGCGGCCTTCGACGTGGGCTTCCTCAACAAGGAATTCGAGCGTGCCGGCCTGCCGCCGCTCAAGACCTTCGTGAGCGAGGTGACCGACACGCTGGCCATGGCCAAGCAGGTGTACCCGGGCAAGCGCAACTCGCTCGACGCGCTGTGCGACCGCTTCGGCGTCGACCGTTCGAACCGCACCTTCCACGGCGCCAAGCTCGACGCCCAGCTGCTGGCCGACGTCTACATCAACCTCACGCGCGGCCAGGACGCGCTGCTGATCGACGTGGCCACCACCGAGCCCGAAGTGGGCACCACGGTGATTGCCATCGACCTGCGCAGCATCGAGCTGCCGGTGCTGGTGGCAACCGAGCACGAACTGGCCGAGCACGACGCCGTGTTGTCGCAGCTCGACAAATCGAGCAACGGTCGCACACTCTTTCGCCAAAACGCTTGAAAAGCTGTGGCATAATCTAAGGCTTCGCAGAACGCGATTCATCCAGGCGCTGAAGCCCATCGAAAAGATCGGGCAGAGGCGTCAGGGGCGGTTAGCTCAGGGGTAGAGCACAGCATTCACACTGCTGGGGTCGGAGGTTCGAAACCTCCACCGCCCACCAATTTCCCGGTTCCATTTCTCTTTTCCGTCGGCGCATCGGCCCCGACGGCATTGCCGTTGGCCTGTCGGTGCGCACCGACGCCAAGTGCCGTCGCGTGCTGCTGGTTTCGCAAGCCTTCGCGCCTAGAACCGATGGCACGACCGCAACCCAGGAGAACAGATCATGGCGACCGCACCCGATCTTCCGACGCCGATCACGCCCACGCCGGGCTTGCCCGTGGAGCCCGACGAAGGGCCGAACAAGGCGCCCGACGAGCCCACCGATCCCGAGCCGCCGCCGACCGCGACCTGATCTTCCCCGGTGCGGCGCTCGCGCTAAGCTCGCCGCATGGACGATCTCGATTGCGCCGTCATCGGCGGTGGTGTGGTGGGTTTGGCCGTGGCGCGCGCACTCGCGCTCGCGGGCCGTGAAGTGATGGTGCTCGAGGCCGAAGGCGCCATCGGCACCGGCACGAGTTCGCGCAACAGCGAAGTCATTCATGCGGGGATCTACTACCCGCAAGGCTCGCTGAAGGCGACGTTGTGCGTCGAGGGCAAGCAACTGCTGTATGCCTACGCCGAAGCGCGCGGCGTGCCGCACCGGCGCTGCGGCAAGCTGATCGTCGCGACCTCGGCCGAACAGGTGGCGGAGCTCGAGGCGATCCGTCTCAAGGCCGCGGCCAATGGTGTCGACGACCTCGAACAGATTTCGGCGGCGCAGGCCGTCGCGCTGGAACCGCAACTGCGCTGCATGGCCGCGCTGGTCTCGCCGAGCACGGGCATCGTCGACAGCCATGCGCTGATGCTGAGCCTGCTCGGCGATCTCGAGAATGCGGGTGGCATGCTGGCATTGAAGTCGGCCGTGACGCGCGCCGACCTGGAAGAGGGCGGCATCGTGCTGATCGCGCAAGACGGCACGCGGTTGCGCTGCCGCAGCGTGGTCAACGCAGCAGGCCTGAGTGCGCCCGATCTGGCGCGCCACTTCGGAGGACTCGCCACCGAGACCGTGCCCACCGCCCATTTCGCGAAGGGCAACTACTTCACCCTGTCGGGCCGCGCGCCCTTCGGCCGGCTGGTCTATCCAGTGCCCGAGCCCGGCGGCCTCGGCGTGCACCTGACGATCGACCTCGGCGGGCAGGCCAAGTTCGGACCCGATGTGCAATGGGTGAGCTCGCCCGACGACCTGGTGGTGGACCCGGCGCGCGGCGATGCCTTCTATGCCGAGGTGCGGAAGTACTGGCCCGCGCTGCCCGATGGCGCGTTGATCCCGGGCTATGCGGGCATGCGGCCGAAGATTTCCGGCCCCGGCGATCCCGCGGCCGACTTCCGCATCGACGGACCGCGCGCGCATGGCGTGCGAGGCCTCGTCAACCTGTTCGGCATCGAATCGCCGGGGCTCACGAGCAGCCTCGCGATCGGCCGCCATGTGGTGGATCTGCTCGCGGCCGAGGACTGAATTTCGCGTCGATCGCGAACGATCTCTTGCAGAACTCTTTGTGGATGCAGGCCTGTGTGGCCGATGGAGCCTGTAACATGACAGCACGCCATTTGTAGGCGTGAAGCCGCCGGCGCGGTGCCGGTGTCATCACGGAGGAAGGTTTCCAATGAGTGCATCCAAGAATCTCGAGGCGGCAGCCGAGGACATCGCGAGCGACGTGCGTGGCGTGCTCGCCAGCAAGGACCTGGATTCGGTTCCCCACATCAAGGCGCTGCGCCAGCGCATCGACACCAAGCTCGCGATCGCCCGCGAGCTCGCCGCCGAGAAGAGCCGCCTCGCCGCCAAGAAGGCCCGCGAAGCCGCCTCGGCCACCAACGCCTATGCCCACGACGAACCCTGGCAGATCGCCGCAGGCGCGCTGGCCGTCGGTGTGCTGGTGGGCCTGCTGCTTGGTCGCCGCTGATCGAACCATGATGACGGGGGGCTGCCGATGAGGTTGCTCTCCCTGCTCGGACTGGACCGGCGCCTGCGCCGGCTGCGCATTGCCGCAGCCGAAGGCGCGATGGCCGCCGAAGACCGTGTGCAGCTGCTGCGCATGGCCTGGGAGGAGGAGAAGCAGCGGCTCAAGCTGGTGCTGGTCCTCGCGATCGTGCTGCTGGGCCTGACGACGATCGCCGTCGCGCTGCTGTCCGTGGCCGTCGTGGTCCATTTCTGGGACACGCCGCAGCGCACCACTGCCGCCTGGTCGGTGGCCGCGCTCTGGATCGTGCTGTGGCTCGCGGCCGCCTGGGGCTTGTGGACCCAGCTGCGCGGCGCCTCGAACAGCTTCACGCCGACCCGCGAGGAACTGGCGCGCGACTGGACCTGGGTGCAGGAGCGCTTCGGACTCGGCGACGAGCCGGGCGAAGAGGATGAGCCGGCGCCACGCCGTCCGGCCACGCGCGAGGAACTGATCGAACGCATCGAGCGCCAGCGCCTGCGTATCGCGACCTTGCAGGGTGGTGGGGCCGCCGCCGCGCACGGTGTGGAGCAGTCTGCGCCTCCGCCGCCCGACGAAACCCCGACCGCCACGGCGTTGCGCATCGCGCGCGAGCATCCGGTTGCCACGGGTGTGGCCGTGGCGGCGGCGCTGGTGGTGGTTCGCCCGAGGCGCCTGCTGCGCTGGGCGACCTTCGTCGCGCCGATCCTCTGGCGCATGCGCTGAAACGGCCGGCGAGCCACGCTCGCCAGATGTCCCGCTGAAAAAACTCAGGCGCTGCCGCGATCCCGCTGCAGCGCCTGCGCCGTTTCATGGACCAGTGCCGGGCCGCGGTAGATCAGGCCGGTGTAGATCTGCACCACGTCAGCGCCCGCCGCGATCTTGGCCTTGGCATCGGCCGCGCCGAGGATGCCGCCCACGCCGACGATCGGGAAGTCCTTGCCCAATGCGGCGCGCAGCTGGGCGATCACGCGGTTGCTCGATTCGCGCACCGGTGCGCCCGACAGGCCACCGGCTTCCTTCGCATGCTGCAGTCCCTCGACCGCATCGCGCGCCAGCGTGGTGTTGGTGGCGATCACGCCATCCATGCCGTGGCGGCGCAGCGTGGCGGCGATCACCGCCACCTGGGCCTCGTCGAGGTCGGGCGCGATCTTCACGAACAGCGGCACGCGGCGCGGCGCGCCGCCGAGGGGCTGGCGCGCCAGCGTCTCGCGTCGCTCGGCCACGGCGCCCAGCAGCGCGTCGAGCGCTTCGTCGCTCTGCAGGCTGCGCAGGTTGGCGGTGTTGGGGCTCGAGATGTTGATCGTCACGTAGTCGGCATGCGGGTACACGCCATCGAGGCAGGCGATGTAGTCGTCCACCGCGCGCTCGATCGGCGTGGCGGCGTTCTTGCCGATGTTCAGGCCCAGCAGCATCGGCGCCTTCGCGCGGCCCGCGTTGCGGCGGAAGCGCGCCTTCTGCACGTTGGCCAGGAAGGCGGCCAGCCCGTCGTTGTTGAAGCCGAGCCGGTTGATCAGCGCCTGGCGTTCGGGCAGGCGGAACATGCGCGGGCGCGGATTGCCGGGCTGGCCCTTGGGCGTGACGGTGCCGACCTCGACGAAGCCGAAGCCCATGGTGGCGAAGGCATCGATGCAGCGCGCGTTCTTGTCGAGGCCGGCGGCGAGGCCGACGCGGTTCGGGAACTGCAGGCCGGCCAGGGTGACGGGATCGTCGACGCGCGGCGCCGAGTAGGCGCAGGCCAGCGGCGTGTTCTGCGTGCGCGCGAGCCCGTCGAGCGTCAGTTCATGGGCATGCTCCGGGTCGAAACCGAACAGGAAAGGGCGGGCCAGGCCGTAGAGCGAGGAGGGCAGCAGGGACATCGTCGGATAATTCGGGGCTTCAATGAGCCCAGGATTCTCCGCGATGACCGCACCCCTTCCTTCTTCTTCCGCCGCACCCGCCACCATCTCCCAGGACGAACTCAAGGCCCAGGTGGGCCGCGCCGCCCTGGCCTACGTGGTGAAGGGCGAGATCGTGGGCGTGGGCACCGGCTCGACGGTCAACAAGTTCATCGACGCGCTGGCCACGATCAAGGACCAGATCCGCGGCGCCGTCTCGAGCTCGGTCGCCTCCACCGAGCGCCTGCGGGCGCTGGGCATCCAGGTGTTCGACAGCAACGAGGTCGAGGAGCTGGGCGTCTACATCGACGGTGCCGACGAGATCGACCCACGGGGTTTCATGGTGAAGGGCGGCGGTGCCGCGCTCACGCGCGAGAAGATCATCGCGGCCCAGTCGCGCCGCTTCGTCTGCATCGCCGATGCCTCGAAGCTGGTCGACACGCTCGGTGCCTTTCCGCTGCCGGTCGAGGTGATCCCGATGGCGGCGCGCCGCGTGATGCGGCAGTTCGCGGCGCTGGGCGGCCAGGCCCAGGTGCGCGAGAAGGACGGGCTGCCGCTGGTCACCGACAACGGCCAGCACATCGTCGACGTGACGGGCCTGAAGATCGCGGATCCGCTGGCCTTCGAATCCGAGGTGAGCCAGTGGCCTGGCGTGGTCACCGTCGGCGTGTTCGCGCACCAGAAGGCGCATGTGTGCCTGCTCGGCACGCCCGAGGGCGTGCGCACGCTGGACTTCGCCTGAT